>DATLXD010000174.1:0-8941 GCA_035575965.1 Pyrinomonadaceae bacterium
ACAAAATGATTTTCGGCAAAATTTGGATGCAGAGTCATTCCCATCAAACCGCTTTCGCCCGACGGCTCGACATCCGCGACGGTGAAAAACGGCGCGGGGCGGAGTTTGCCGTTTTCGACGACGCGCACTCTGCCCGGACGCTCGGTAAAAAACATTCGTCCGTCCGGCGCGAAAACGATTGACCAGACGACTTCCAAATTCGTCGCTATTGTTTCAACGCGAAACTTCGGCACATTTTTCGACGCCGGAACGACGGGAAAATCCGCTTCGCTCGCAACTGCCGCCGGAGAATCCGCACAGGCTGCGTTAAACAGCAGAACAATCAGAGAAAACGACAAAGCGAACCATTTTTTTGAGTATTTCATTTTATTTCCGAAATTATAAAAATCAGTGTCGGTGAGATGCAAAATTGACGGCGCGCGATGTTAAGCCAATGTCAATGTCTATTTCCAATGAGTGGTGTCATAATTTGAGTTGCTGTAAAATAATTACCGGTCTGAAAAATGATTCTTTTTGAGGCTTAGCTTGATAATCTTGAAAGCAGTTTCTTTAAAAGTAGCCCCGCAATAAGATATGATAGAAACCCGCCGCCGCGCGTGTCGGGATTGCAACGAAATTTATTCCGACGGGAGCTATCTTTTGGAACTGGAAAGTGAGGTCTAATTTATTATGCTTTTGACCAAACATCTTAGCAAAACAAAGAAAATAGGGATAAGTCTTTCTTTAGTTTTCGGATTTCTGCTTATAATATCTGTAAATGTTAACGCTCAAAATCCTAACAGCCGGAGTTCAGTCAGAAAGAACTCTAGCCATAGCATTCTTGCCGAAGACAGCGACCTTTACCGAATAGCAAAAGTGCAGGGTTACAATGATGGGGTGAGAATAGGCACAAAAGACGCTCGAAAAAGACGTAAAAATCCCCAGAAAACCAGTGAATATAAGAATGGAACTAATGGTTTCGAGGTCTACTACGGAAAGAAGAAGGATTATAAACAGATTTACGGCAGAAATAATAAACTTTACAAACAGGCTTACAATGAAAAAAAGAAAGCCTATCAACAGGTTTATCGTGATGGGTTTCTAGAAGGTTTTAGTAAAGCCGACAACGGTAACTCAATCAAGGGTTACTCCAATGTTACGGTCCGTCGCAAGCGAAATGTCTTTAGTCGCATTCGGCGGTTTATTCTGAGACATTAATTTGGAAACTTGAAGGAAGCCTAAACTATCTAATGCCCCTCTTATAGTGAGGTAATTGGAAGTAAGTAGTCGTTCAAAATTAAATTAAACTGTATTTGAAAGCTGAAAAGTTTATACTCAAACGCTTTCCAAATGCCATCAGTGCTTGTTTGACTGCATATTGCAAATGTCCTTTCGACTCATAATCCTCTGCCCTCAGCCATTCGTATTTCAACTTCCGCCAGAGCGTTTCCGCGATGTTCAAGTGCGGCGAATAGGTAACATCTGTCGGTGCGGCGCGTATCCGAACATCGTCGCGGCGATCGAAGAAGCGATGCAGACAATCAGACAAAGCGAAGGAGACGGGGGCAGCAATGAATAATTTTTCCTACGCGAGAGGGATGGACGTTTCAAATGCAGTGAGGGAAATTTCCGCCGACAGCCGCGCGAAATTTATCGCGGGCGGCACAAATCTGATTGATTTGATGAAGGAAGACGTCGCGCGTCCGAGTCATTCGCCAAACTTCGTCAAAATTGGATTGATTGTCTTGCTGACAATGCTCGCCGTAATTTTGATAGCGAAGTTCGTGTCATCGGCTTGAAATTAGATTTTTTAGGTTTATAGAAAAGGCAAACCGTTTTCAAAAAATTGAGAAACGGAAACGATTTATAAAGTTTCTGAAACGAAATTTACAAACATAATGGCGAATATGAATTACATCAGGCGCGGCGCGGGCAAACCGCTGCTTCTTCTTCACGGCATTGGCGGAAGCTGGCGTTCGTGGCAGACGATTCTCGACGGCTTGGCTTTAGAGCGTGAAATCATTGCGGTTGATTTGCCCGGGTTCGGCGACACGCCGCCGCTCGACGGCGAAGTTTCAATCCGCACACTTGCCGATGCCGTAACCTCTTTTGTCAACGAGAATAATTTGACGGGTGTTGATGCCGTCGGCAGTTCGATGGGCGCACGGCTTGTTTTGGAACTTGCGCGGCGCGGCAATGTTTTGGGCGGCGTGGTTTCGCTCGACCCGGGCGGTTTTTGGCAAGGCTGGCAGATTCCGTTTTTTTATCATTCGGTTAATTTATCAATCAAACTCGTCCGCGCTCTTCAGCCTGTGATGCAGCAAATAACCGGAAGCGCAATCGGACGGACTTTGCTCTTCGCGCAATTTTCGGCGCGTCCGTGGCGCATTGCGCCGAAAGTCGCGCTCGACGAGATGCGCTCCTTTGCCGAATCACCGTCGTTCGACGAACTTTTATACAATTTGGCTTACGGCGAAAAACAAAAGGGTGCGCCGAAAAATTCGATAAAAAATCCGCTTGTCATCGGTTGGGGAAGGCGCGACCGGGTTTGTTTTCCGAGTCAGGCAAAACGCGCGTTGGAATTGTTTCCCGACGCGCAGCTTCATTGGTTTGACAGATGCGGGCATTTTCCGCAATGGGACAGACCGCAGGAGACGACGCGATTGATTCTCGACGCGATGCGCGGCAGCGAAAATTAACTGCCGACGGCAAACTCGAAGTCGGCAGCGCGACAGCCGACATCGGCACGGGAACTTACACGGTGATGACGCAGATTGCAGCCGAAGTGATGGGCTTGCCGCTTGAAGAGGTAACTTTCAATCTGGGCGATGCGGAGTGGCCGAAATCGCCGGTCGAGGGCGGCTCGTAGACGGTTTCATCGAACGGCTCGGCAGTCAAATTAGTTTGTGAAGCACTCAAAAAAGAAGTTTTCAAATTGACGCAAAAGCTGGACGATTCGCCGTTTCCCGATGCCGAATACGACGACGTAATTTTCGCTGATGGACAAATTAAATTAAAAGCCGACAATTCAAAATCGGTTTCGATCACTGAAGCGATGCGGCGCGAAAAAATTAAAAGTATCGAAGAGGAAGTTGCCTCTACGCCCGATAAGGCGAAGCAATCGAGATATACGATGAACTCACATTCGGCAATTTTCGTCGAGGTCAAAGTTGACGAGGATTTAGGCACGATTCATGTGACGCGCGTCGTCAGCGCAATCGCGGGCGGGCGCGTGATAAATCCAAAAACGGCGCGTTCACAAATTTTAGGCGCGGTCGTCTGGGGAATCAGTCAAGCTCTGCACGAAGAATCAATCGTCGACCAAAATTTCGGGCGTTTTATCAACCACAACTTGGCGGAATATCACGTTCTGGTCAATGCCGACATTCATGACATCGAAGTGATTTTCGTCGAAGAACACGACGACATCATAAATCCGCTCGGCACGAAAGGCTTGGGCGAAATCGGCATCGTCGGCGTGGCAGCGGCGGTCGGCAACGCCATTTATCACGCAACCGGAAAGCGCGTTAGAGATTTGCCGATTACGATTGATAAATTATTGTAAATTTCTTTTTTAGATTAGTAACGAAAAATTACTCTGCAGAAAACCGTAACTGTCGGACGAGGAGTTTAGAAAATTGAGCATCGGTAAAACGGAAAACAAACGCGCGGCTTCACATTCCGCGCCAAGCAGACAGGTTTCAATAAACGCCGTCGAATGCCGCCGCAAATTTCTGCGCTTTTTTCCAAAGGGATTTTACGACGAAAAATACATCGCTTGGGAGCGCGGCTACAAATGGCAGGCGCACGAGCGTTGGAACGAACAATTAAATCGAGCCGAATATCAATCGCTTTTGAAAATGGGTGAGTTTGGCGAGATTGCCAACCGTGCCGTGAAAATCGAATTGCCGACGAATTTGCTTTTTTCATTTGAAAAAATGGCTCTGCGCGATGCGGTTAAATCACCGGAAGGTGCAA
Organism: Pyrinomonadaceae bacterium; assembly: GCA_035575965.1. Lineage (GTDB taxonomy): Bacteria > Acidobacteriota > Blastocatellia > Pyrinomonadales > Pyrinomonadaceae. The sequence goes on from DATLXD010000174.1 coordinate 3,958, forward strand.
AAATTTTCGCAGAAGGGCTTGATGATTTTCTTCAGGGCAAAATCCAAATAGAAAAAAGATTTGAGCGTTGGTGTCAAGCGATTGCTGCGCTTCCCAAAAAACAATCGCGCGTTTTGACGCATCCGATTGTTACCGTTTTCGGCTTTCTCGCCCAGCCTGAAAAACACGTTTTTCTCAAGCCGAATGTTACGCGCGCCGCCGCCCGCGAATACGGCTTCGATTTTCGGTATAATTCAAAACCGTCTTGGGAAATTTACGCAAAACTACTCGATTTTGCCGAACTTATCAAAAGTGATTTACAAGACTTAAAGCCGCGCGATATGATTGACGTTCAGTCGTTTATTTGGGTTCAAGGCTCAAGCGAGTATGACTGATGAAATCGCCCTAATGCGGTTAATTTCGGTTGTCGTAATAGAATAACTTTGATTGTTAAATCAGACTTCAAAATTTGAAACGATTATGCTGACGAAAACAAAGATTGCGATAGATTGGTTTTACCGTCGTATGCCGCAAGGCGTTGGACTTTTACTATTAACACTTATTCTGTGTATCGTCGCCGTCGGACAAGAAACCGAAGATGAAGATGATTTTATTGACCCGACGCGCCCGACCGTTTCCGAATCGGCGACGATCCAGAAAAAAGGCGTATTACAACTCGAATATGGCGGCGAGTTTGATTTTCGCTCGCCGGATTTTCGCAATCGGCAAACTGCGCCGCTCGATTTACAATTTGCGGTTAATAAACGCCTGCGACTCGATTTTGGTTTCGAGACGGCTGTTTCCCAAAAAGATTCGATGGGAATGCTTGAAAGGGGCATTGGTGATGTATCGCTCGGCTTTAAAACGATTGCGCGGGACAAACCGAAGGAACGGCTCGCTATTGCTTTTGCTTATTCGGTAAAGATACCGACGGCAAGTGAAGAAAAAGAACTCGGAACGGGGCGGGTTGACCACAATCTATGGCTGATTTTTAACCGCACGCTCGGCAAAAACGATTTCGTCGTCAATGTTTCGTATTTAAATGTCGGGCGCGAAGACAACGACAGGCGAGCATCTGGAGCGCAGGCGGTTTTTGCATTCGAGCGCAAATTACCGAAAAAATTCAGCGTTATCACCGAACTTTTTGCAAACAGCGTGGACGAAGAACAACCGCGCGGCATTTATTTTCTCGGAGCATTAACTTATAAAATCAATAAGCGCCTGCGGTTCGATGTCGGGGCGCGTCCCGGTTTCGGAAGAGACCGCCGAAAATCGGTATCTTTGCGGGGCTGACCGTCGGCGTTGCTGATTTATATCGAAAAAAATAATAAGTTTCGATATATAAAACGTAAATTCTTTGCTTCCGCTTTGTTTCAAGACAACCGATTGCTAATCTAACGATTAATTTTAACCGATTAAAATGTTTGTATGAACAATTTGCCGCGCCAAATGCTTTGCCAAATTCTAAAGAAATACGGCAATGAGGTTTGCAGCGACGCAAAGCGTTGCGAAGGTCTTTTAAATGATTTGTGCGGTTCGTATGGGCGGGAAATAAATGTCCTTGTCAATGCGATTGAAGAGCGGGTTCCGCTTGATTTGCTGGCGGCAAACAGTTCGATGCCGCACGAGTTGCTTTTAACTAAACTTGAAAAACGCCTCGAAGAACAGACGGCTTTAACAACTGATGCGGCACAATGGGCAGTCGAATCGTGGGCGTTGGCACTCGGCGTAGCAACCGAAGCGGAAATTGAAAAAAGGCATCAAAAACGAGTAAAACCTACTCCGACAATTTCAAATATCGAAACGACTCAACCGAATTCCGCCGAAGAAAATAAAGTTAGAAACACGAATCGCGGAAATTTTCCGCCGCCCGCGCAAACCCGGAAGCAAACACCGCCGCCAACGCAGACAAAACCGCCGTCGATTCAACAGTTTCCGACCAATCAAACCAGAACAAACGCTCCGCGTCCGCCAGCGACAAAATTTCCGCCGGGTAATTTGCCGGTCAATCGTCCGTCCGCGCAAACCGTTCCGACAGCGCAAAATTTACCGGCTCAAACGCCGACTTCAGCAACGATTCCGAAAAGAAGTTTCGGATTTTTTCGCGGCTGTCTGATTGTCGTTTTTCTGCTGATTACTTTGTCAACACTACTTTTCTTCGGCGTTCCGTATGCGATTGAAACGATGCGCGAAACGCAGCGCGAGAGGAACAACGAATCGCCGCGCTTTCCCGTTCGCTGAAATTTGTCCGGGACATTGCCTCTATTCATATAAAATTGATTTACAAACAAAAGGGAGTAATGAATTAAAGGAAATGCTTTCACCGCAGAGGCGCAAAGATAACGCTGAGAAACGCAGAGAGAGAAAATCTCAGCGAACCTCTGCGAATAACTCTGCGTCTCTGCGGTGAAAATTTCTTTCGACAATGCTTTATTCTGTGGCAAAGCGTTTGCATCAACCACGTAATTGCATCAAAATCAAACATCGAAATTGAAAAGGAGAAACTATTATGATGAAACGACCGGGCGGCGAGCTTGCCTCAAGACCGCTGCATTTTATTTGGATTGCCGACAGTTCCGGGTCAATGGAGCAGGACGGAAAAATTCAATCGCTCAACACGGCGATTCGAGAAGCGATTCCGCATATGAAAAAAGTGGCGGAAGACAACCCGAACGCGCAGGTTTTAGTCCGCGCCGTCAAATTTTCAAACGGTGCGCAGTGGCACATCGCGCAGCCCACGCCGGTAGCCGATTTTGCGTGGAACGATTTAACTGCCGACGGCGAAACCGATATGGGCAAGGGACTCGAACTCGTCGCCGAACAACTGAAAATGCCGCCGATGAGCGACCGCGCTTTGCCGCCGGTGCTGGTTTTAATTTCCGACGGTCAACCGACCGACGATTTTGAAGCCGGACTGAAAGCCTTGATGGAACAGCCCTGGGGCAAAAAAGCCGTGCGCATCGCGGTTTCAATCGGACGCGACGTTGACAATGAAGTTTTGCAGAAATTCATCGGCAATTCCGAACTCAAACCGCTTGCCGCGAACAGTCCCGAAGCGCTTGTCAAACATATCAAATGGGCTTCGACGGCAGTTTTGAAATCGGCTTCATCACCCGCCGCGACCGCCGACGTGCCGGCTGGAGCGGACACGGCAAATGTGCCGATTCCAACCGTCGCCGCGCCGACCGTCGGATCAACACCCGATGCCGGAGCGCAAGCCGCAAACGCTCCAGCCGGAACGCCGAACGGATCAACGCAAACCGCCGATGCGGACAATCAAAACACGGTTGATGATGTTTGGTAAGGAGTGCGAATGACCGAAAAAGAAAGTCTTACCGAATGGCGGATTATAGGTGAAACCGTTCCCGGCGCGTCGCATCTTCGTGCCGGGATTCCAAATCAGGATTCGATTTTGCAAATGCGCGAATCGGATAGAACTTTGCCGCTCGTCGTGGCGATAGCCGACGGACACGGCAGTCCGAAATGCTTTCGCAGCGATAAAGGCTCGCGTTTCGTCGTCAAAAAATGCGCTCAAATCGTCAGCGAATTTCTTGACCATCGGCGCGGGAACTTTGATTTGGCAGAAATCGAAAGCAAAGGCAAGGATTATTTTCCGCAGGAGATTGTCAAACAATGGCGAAAAGCGGTTGAAACTCATCTTAAAAACAACCCATTCACGGAAGACGAATTCAAAACGCTCGAAGAAAAATCAGGCGTGAAATCCCGCAAGCTAATCGAAGAAAATCCGCTGCTGGCTTACGGCACAACGTCTCTGACGGTTGCGGTCGAAGAAGATTTTGTTGTTTATTTGCAGCTCGGCGACGGCGATATTTTAAACGTTGCGGCAAACGGCGAAGTCACCAAACCGCTGCCCGAAGACGCGCGTCTGCTTGCCAACGAAACGACTTCGATGTGTCTGCCGAAAGCGGAAAAGGATTTTCGTTTTTTCGCGCAGAAAATTTCTCGCGAGCAAAGTCCCGCAATGATTTTGCTTTCAACCGACGGTTATCTCAATTCGTTTTCCAGCGAAGCCGGATTTTTTCAAGCCGGAACCGATATTCTGACAATGCTCGGCTCGGCAAACGGGTTTGAAAGTGTTAGCGAAAATCTGAAAAGCTGGCTCGAAGAAGCGACACAACTGGGCAGCGGCGATGATTCCACCGTCGCCATAATTTATCGTCCCGACGCGCTGAAAAAATCTGAAGCGCCGCCGAAACCGGAAACAAAGGAAGCAGAAAAAGCCGCTGCGCCAGACGTTTCCAAAACTGCTCCTGCGCCGGTAGTTTCCGTGTCGGAAACGCCTGAAAATGCGGAAGACGTGACGGTTACGATAACGATTAAAAAAGATAAAAATAAAGTTTCGGCATCGGCATCGTCCGTTGCAATCACACAAACCAATTCCGCACAAACCGCGTCAAGTGAAGCGCAACAAAATTCACAAAATCAAATTGAAGAAGCAAGCAAATGAATGATTTGCCGCGCCAAAAACTCCGCGAACTCGTGGCGCGTGACGGCGATTTAATCGCCGAAAATCCGCCGCGCACGGAAAGTCTTTTGCGCGATTACAGCGGCGAATTCCGGCGCGAAATCTCCGTGCTGGTTATGGCGCTCAAAGAACACGCGGTCGCCGATATGCTGTCCGCGCCGAAAGGTTTGCCGCGCAAGGTTTTATTCGGGCGGCTGGCGCAAAGACTGTGCGACAATCTGGCTTTATCCGAAAGCGCGGCGCGTTGGTCAATCGAATCCTGGGCGTTGGCGTTCGGTTTGATTTCCGAAAATGAACTTTCCGCAAGCGAAACCGAACAAACTAAAAAGCAAAATTTAACCGAACCGACGGCAAGTGTTTCTCCGAAAACTGCTAAAGCGACAACTTCGCCAACGGCGCAGCCAAAACAGACGGCTCCGACACAAACTAATAAAGTCGCTTCCGCAAACTATGTCGTTTCGGCAAACGGCGGCGGAAATTTTGCGACGATTAGCGAAGCATTGCGAATGGTTGCGCCCG
>DATLXD010000175.1:0-2657 GCA_035575965.1 Pyrinomonadaceae bacterium
TATCGGTTTGGACGTAACGGCGAAATTGATAAATTATCTCGAACTCGGAACATCGAACGGTTCGCACGCCGTTCCCGAATTAAACTTGCCGCCGCAAGCCGGAACGCATCGCATCCTGCACATTCACGAAAACATTCCGGGTGTTCTTTCGGAAATAAACTCGAAACTGTCTGAAAAGGGAATCAACATTTTGGGACAATTTTTGAAAACGAATGATGAAATTGGTTATGTGATTCTGGATATTGACACGGATTTATCAAAGAAAGCATTTGAGATTTTGAAGCAGGTCAAAGGAACGATAAAAACCCGAATGGTTTATTGAAGATTTGAAAAATCCTTCTTATAAAAAGGAAAAATATGAAAATAATAATTCCCGGGGGCAGCGGACAAGTCGGAACAATTCTTGCGCGGGCGTTTCGGGCGGACGGACACGAAGTTGTAATTTTCAGTCGAAAGGCGGAAAAATCCGATTGGCGCATTGTGCAGTGGGACGCGGAAACGCTCGGCGGTTGGACGGGGGAATTTGAAAACGCCGATGTGATTATCAATCTTGCCGGGCGCAGCGTGAATTGTCGCTATACGCCGGAAAATCGCCGGCAGATTTTGGAATCTCGCGTCAAATCAACCAAAATTGTCGGTGAAGCGATTACAAAAGCATCGAATCCGCCGCGCGTTTGGCTGCAGGCTTCGACCGCGACGATTTACGCGCACCGTTTCGATGCGCCAAATGACGAATTGACCGGAATCATCGGCGGAGGCGAACCCGACGCGCCTGACACTTGGAATTTTAGTATTGATGTCGCAAAGGCTTGGGAGCAAGCGTCAAACGCAAGCGAAACACCGCACACGCGCAAAGTTCTGCTTCGTTCGGCAATGACGATGAGTCCCGACCGCGATGGAATTTTCGATACTTTGCTCGGCTTGGTCCGACGCGGGCTTGGCGGAACTTCCGGCGACGGACGGCAATATATTTCCTGGATACACGACGCAGATTTTGTCAATGCGATTTATCACCTTATCGAACACGAAGAAATGTCTGGAGCAGTTAATCTCGCCGCACCAAATCCGTTGCCGAACCGAGATTTTATGCGAATTCTGCGAGAAGCGTGGGGAACGAAAATCGGTTTGCCTGCAACCAAATTAATGCTGGAAATCGGCGCGTTTTTTATGCAAACCGAAACGGAATTAGTCTTGAAAAGCCGCCGCATCGTGCCGACCAGATTGCTCGACTCAGGTTTTGAATTCGAGTTTCCGACGTGGGAAAATGCGGCGAAAGATTTGTGTCGAAGGTGGTGCGAAGAAAATTGATTTATGCAAATTATTAAAAAAATATCTTTTCTGTTAATTGTTTTGCTAATGGCTTGCAATGTTGCTGACGCGCAATGGCAAAAGCAAACAGTTGATACAAAAGCGAGTCTGCGCGGTTTGAGCGTCGTCAGCGAAAAAGTAATCTGGGCGAGCGGGACGGGCGGAACTTTTTTGAAGACGACGGATGGCGGAAAGATTTGGACGGTTGGAAAAGTTCCCGATACGGAAAAACTTGATTTCCGCGATGTCGAAGCGTTTGACGCAAACACGGCTTATTTATTGAGTATCGGCAACGGTGAAAGTTCGCGTTTCTATAAAACAATTGACGGCGGACGGAGTTGGAAGTTGCAATTTAAAAACACAAATGAAAAAGCATTTTTTGATGCGTTTGCTTTTTGGGACAAAAACAACGGAATTGCAATGAGCGATCCGGTTGACGACAAATATGTTTTGATTTCAACCGATGACAGCGGGCAAAATTGGAAATCTGTTTCGACGGATAAAATGCCGAACGCGAAACAAGGCGAAGCCGCATTTGCCGCGAGCGGAACTTGCCTTTTGACAAACGGAAAGTCCGATGTTTATTTAGTTTCAGGCGGAAACGACGCGAGAGTTTTTCGCTCGAACAATCGCGGTTTGAGTTGGTTTGTCGCCGACACGCCCATCGTGAAAGGAACTGCGGGAAGCGGAATTTTTTCGATTGCAATGCAAGACAAAATGCGCGGCGCAATCGTCGGCGGAAATTACGAAAAGCCGAATGAAATTAACAATAATTTAGCTTCTACAAACGACGGCGGAAAGAGTTGGATTGCGGGAAAAGGCTTAAACGGCTATCGTTCCGGCGTTGCTTTTGTTGATAAAAAGACGATTATTGCCGTCGGTTCAAGCGGCTCTGATATTTCTTTCAACGACGGAAAAACTTGGAAGAATCTTGACAAAGAAAATTACAATTCCGTGCAGGCGAAAGGAAAAAATGCGATTTGGACGGTTGGCGCAAATGGCTTAGTCGCCAAACTTTTGATGAATAAACAATAAATGCGGAATTGGCAAATTCTCAAAAAAACATTTCAAATATAAATCTCGTATTAACAATTTAAACAAGCACTTTAAAAATTGAAGATTCAAAATTTATGTCAAAATTATCTCCGATTCTGTTTGTTATTGCCGGCGTTTTGTTTTATGTAACCGCTTTTACAACGTCAACCTTAAAAGCGGTGTATATCGCTCTCGGAACAGTCTTTCTCTTTTTAGGAGTTGCCGCCTACCGCCGTATCTCGAAAACAAAACAGCGTTAAATGCAATATACATTTTATGATTTCGTCGGCAATATCGGCACACTGATTATTATC
>DATLXD010000176.1:0-2260 GCA_035575965.1 Pyrinomonadaceae bacterium
ACGATATTTTGAAACGCAGAATTTCTTCGAGTCGCGCATTTGCCCGACGTGCGAACCGGCGGAAAGAATTCACGTCACGCCCGGTTATTCACGAGGTTTTAATTTTGGTGTAACATTTAGATTGTTTGAAAAAAATTAAAAGTTAAAAACGGGAGAGTTTAATGAGTGATTTATCAAGATTCGGTGTGAGCGTCGAAGAAGAATTATTACAGAGTTTTGACCAACTGATTGCCGGACAAGGTTATGCCAATCGTTCGGAGGCTCTGCGCGATTTAATGCGTGACGCGCTCGTCAAATCGCGGCTTGAAACCTCGCCTGAGAACGGCGAAGCACTGGGCAGTTTGACGCTTGTTTATGACCACCACGCCAGCGAATTGAACGACAAAATGAACGAACTTCAGCACGACCATCACAATTTGGTAGTGTCCGTGCTGCACGTTCACGTCAATCACGACGATTGTATGGAAGTGATAGTTTTACGCGGCGCGATTCGTGAGATTCGCGCATTGTCGGACGGATTGCTCAGTTTAAAGGGTGTCAAACACGGTCGGCTTTTCGTTACTTTACCCGCGCAGCAAATGGTCGGGCGCAAAGCGACTTCAAACGGACACGCCCATCATAATCACACGCACTAACGTTTAGCAGATTGTCATCTGATGTCTAAAAATGAATCCGAAACGTTTTGATAAAGCGAATTGTAAAAATAGATTTTATAAAAAGGATTGAAAGAAATTATGAGTCGTTGGCGCGGACGCTGGGAAGAATTCTGAGAACTCGCCGTAACGGGCGGTCCTCCGGTGCGGGGGACGAAACTGACGGCGTGGCAGATTCCGCCGGTTTGGAAAGATTTGCAGGAAAACGATTTTGTCGTTCCTCAAAATTCGAGCGTGCCGCAAAATCAGAAAAAAATGCTCAAAGCAACCCGCGAAGTTTTGACGGCAATCGCCGGAGACGTGCGCGGCGGACTGCTCGAAACAGTCGGCATAGAAAGTTCGCTTTCGACGGATGATGGACCCTGTTCGGTGGTTTTGGAATTGCCCGCAGGAACTGATACTAAACTGGTGGCGCGGGCGATTGATTTAGAAAATGTCGAAGCGTGGCGCGACGCCGCGGGCAAAGTTCACGTCGGGATAAATCCGTGGTATTCGACCAAAGACGTTGACCAAACCGTGCTTTGCACCATCAAAGTCATCCACGTTTTGCTCGGCATTCACGCAACGGATGCGGCACAGCCGAAGACATTTAAACAAAAATTGTTGTCATCGGTAGCGGATATAATGGCGGCTCAAAAGGGTGTGGCGAAAAGAAAAGATTAAAGCCGATTCTTTGCCGTCAAAAATTTATTTTAGTAATACTATGCACATTCCCGACGGTTATTTAAGTCCTGTAACCTGCGCGGTTTTATACGCCGCCGCCGCGCCGTTTTGGGCAATCGCGCTCAATCGCGTCAAAAAGTTATTGAACACGCGCCTTGTGCCGCTTTTATCGGTATTTGCGGCGTTTTCGTTCGTGATAATGATGTTCAATATTCCGCTTCCGGGCGGAACGACCGGACACGCCGCTGGAATTGCAATTGCGGCAATCGTCCTTGGCGTGTGGGGTTCGGTGCTGGCGATTTCAGTCGCGCTTTTGATACAGGCTCTGTTTTTCGGCGACGGCGGAATTACGGCATTCGCGGCAAACTCATTCAATATGGCGATTGTCGGCTCGCTGGTCGCGGGCGCAGTTTATCGAATCGTCGCAAATCGTGCGGAACTCGCCTCAACGCGCCGCGTCGTTGCCGCAGGACTCGCCGGTTACGCGGCAATCAACGCCGCCGCTTTCTGCGCGAGTATCGAATTCGGAATCCAGCCGATGTTGTTTCAAGACGCGAGCGGCGCACCGCTCTACGCGCCTTATCCTTTGAGCATCGCAGTTCCGGCAATGATGATTGGGCATTTAACCATCGCCGGATTTGCCGAAATGATTGTAACGGCTGGCGTAGTCGCTTATATTCAACGCACCGATATTTCGCTTTTAAAATTGACCGCGCCGGACGCGCCGACTGCAAATGCTGCTGAAACTTCGGGCTGGCGTTCGACAAAAGCGTTGTGGATTGGACTCGCCGCGCTGATGATTCTAACGCCGCTCGGACTACTCGCCGCCGGAACCGCTTGGGGCGAATGGTCGGTGGAAGACTTTGCAGACCCGGCTGCCCGCGAACAAATCGCTGCTGCGTCACATAATCAAGCACCGCCGACTGCGCCGCCCGAAGGACTTG
>DATLXD010000177.1:0-4761 GCA_035575965.1 Pyrinomonadaceae bacterium
GATAGTCAACAACTTCAACTTCTTCAGCTCCTAATTCAACCCATCTGAAACAAATACGGTATTGGTCGTTAATTCTGATGCTGTGCTGCCCAATACGATCAGCCTTCAAAGCCTCCAGCCGATTTCCCGGAGGAACGCGCAGATCATCAAGCGCGACAGCCGCATCTATTTGGTCTAATTTGCGGGCGGCAACCGTCCACAATGAGCGCGGCAGCAATCTTCTCGCATCGGCGGAATTACGTCCGTCGTAGATGTCTTCGCTTCCGATGTTTTTGAAAGATTGAATCACCTACTCTGCATAATAGCACGGAAGGCGTGTTATAAAAAGAGTCATTTTGTAATTCATAATCGACAGCTAAATCCGATACAACAATATCTCCCAGCGCCACTCCATTTTCCTCAATCCCGCCGGCAATACCAACTAACAAAACATAACGTGGCTTCCAACGATTAATTGCGTCTTTAGTCGCATTTAGAGCCTGAACTCGTCCATAATCTAAAAGGCATAGAAGAATTATTGAATATAGTCCTGAAGTCCCATCGGGATATTCAAATGACAATTCACAATTAAAATAGACACGAATATCATCTTCGGTTGGAGGGAGCTTTTTATAATTAGGAAGTTTAGAAAGCACCGCATCTCTTTCTTCCTCTAAGGCTGTGATTATTACAAAATCAACACTCATAGGCTCATACTATATTGTTGTAAAAAAATGCTCAATTGATGCTGCTGAAAACCAATGTGAAAATTCTCAAAGTAGTTGAGATTTCTTTTTTGTTTATAATTGAGATGCGCAAACTCCGAGGCAATTCTTATTACAATTAGAGTATGAGGCGAAAGAATTGTGACATTTTTAACGCGTCCGATAATTCCCTTTTATTGTTTCAATTTGATATTAATTTGGTAGTTATTTGATATAATGTTGAAATAAATTTAGTTTTTCAAAGGGATGAAAACTACTTGGTTTTCCCACTCGTTTTCTAAGCTATATTCGATTAAAACTGTTAATTCTTCAATTGCTTCGCCAATAGGAAAATCTTGAGTAAGCGCAATTACGCCCGGCATCGGCAAACCGCGCTCAATGCGACTGTAGGCGAAATCGAGCATTGTGGCGAAATCGTGAGTTAAAACAAGGCGTCCTTCCCTTGCCGCCCATTCCAGAACTTTTGTATCGTGCTTCCCTGCTAAACCGACATCTTGCGTTCTAACTAAATTAAGATGCGGAAAACGGCGCAGGAGTCCGCGCACAATGCGATTGTTAAAATCTTCGTCGGAGAGGAAAAGCATTTTGGAGATTCAGGCGGCATTTCGGCGGCGAGCCAGTAATCTATCGCGCAGTCCTTTTTGACTGAACCGGGCTTCATTAGATTTTCGCAGCTCTTTGTTTTGTTTGGCACGCGCGGCAAGATAAGAGTCCACTTCTTTACGGTGCTGCAAATAATAACTGATTGCCGCATATACTTCCGGCAGACTCAGAGAATCGTAATCGTAAACAATCTGTTCCGGGGCAGAACCTTGGTTAAAAGCGATTATTACCGAGTCTAGTGAGACACGAGAATCGCCGATGCGAATTACGCCCGCCTCGGTTTCGGTTAGCTTAATTTCATAAGTAGATACAACGCTCATAATTGAGAAATTTTATCACAACTTCCCTATCTTCTCATTATTTTATTTTTGCTTCTTGACTTCCCCGCTTCGTCATTGCTTTTTAGCAGAATTCACTATATTTTAATTTGATATATTCTTGATGTTGATTTTACATCAAATTAAAACAAAGTTGATATAGATATGATAATTGTTGTAGGCGGAATAAAAGGCGGCAGCGGAAAAACTACCGTAGCGACAAATCTTGCGGTTATGAGAAGCAGCGAAGGAAAAGACGTTTTGCTGGTTGACGCGGACGATCAGGAAACTTCAACCGACTTTACGATTTTAAGAAACGAAATCTTGGAAAATGGCGCAGGATATACGAACATAAAACTGACCGGCGCGGCGGTCAGAACCGAAACGCTTAGATTGAAGGACAAATATCAAGATATTATTATCGACACGGGCGGGCGTGATACATCTAGCCAGCGAGCGGCTCTGACGGTCGCCGATATATTGCTTGTTCCCTTCGTTCCCCGCTCATTCGATGTTTGGACGATTGAAAAAGTCTCCAAACTCGTCTCCGAGATGAAAACTGTCAACCCGGAACTTCGAGCGTGTATGTTTTTGAACCGTGCAGATCCAAGAGGACAGGACAATTATGATACGGCAGAAGTTCTAAAGGAAAACGACGCCCTGACTTTTCTTGATACTCCCTTGGGCGCAAGAAAGGCGTTCAGCAATGCTGCCGCCGAAGGATTGGGCGTATTGGAATTAAAACCCCCAGATCCGAAAGCGGTAGCGGAAATGCGAAAACTACACAGCTATATTTTTGATACAAAATAAATATCACGAACATATTATATTGATATAAAGAGGCTCGATTAAATTATGGCTATTGCAAGAAAACCGAAACCAACTGAAATACAAGCAAAAGAGCAAAGCATAAACGCTCTTATTAGTAAGGGCGGAAGCGTCGCCAAAGACAGGGAAGACGGCGGCAACGCGAATCAAACGGAAAATAAACCAGTTTTAATTAGAATTCCCCCCGAAGCATTGAGGAAAATAGACGAGATTGTCGGCGCAAAAAAGATAAAAATGCCGCGCCACACCTGGTTGCTTGAAGCCGTTTTTGAAAAGCTGGAAAAAGATAGCTAGATATTACAGTGATATACGATTGATACAAAATTGATAGCAGTTATCTCTATAATTTAGAGCGGTTTACACGAGGAAATGACGAATCGAAAGGAAAAGACGACGAAACCGAAAGCTGAAAAGCCGCAACGCCGAAAGCGCGATAAATCGAAAACTTTCGACAAGCTCGATGTTTCCAGACCGCTTCAATTGACTTTGTTCGATTTGGAACAGGACGAAGACAGCTATTCGCAATCCATCGAGCTTTACGACTTCATACCAAAATATGTGTGGGGAAAGGTCGAGCGCGTCAACGGCAAATTTTTGGACAGTTTGAAACGCGAGTTTGAATGTCGCGGCAGAAAATACCTTTTAACTTTAATGCCAGCTAGAATCGAAGTCGGCGAAGAATTCAAAGAATTTTATCCGTCGAAAAGAGAAGAACTGGTTGAAGACGCTTTGCGAAAGCTGATGACCGAGCGGCAAAGCCTAATGCTCGACGGGGAAGTGGGAATCGCTTTTACGCTTTATCAGCTTCAGAAAGAACTGAAAGAAAAAGGACATAGCTACAGTTACGACGAATTAAAAGATGCGATTAGAGTTTTAAATAACACCGACCTGATCTTAAAGGACGAAAGCGGACAAGTCGAAACCGCGTTCAGCCCGGTTGAAAGCTATGGGTTCGCCGGCGACGGAACGGAGACGAAAACATTTGTCAGATTCTCGCCGCTCGTTACCCATACCATAAAATCAGGCTCATATCGGTTAATCAATTACGACAAGGTGATGAGCTACCGCAGCGTCATTGCCCGGCAGCTCCATAAAAGAATGTCGCACCATTTCATTCAAGCGAGCCTGACGGAATCCTATGAAATCCTTCTAACCACTATAATCAGAGATTTCGGACTGACGCCGCAAAAACGCTTGCAGCAGAACTTGGTCGAAGTTGAAAATGCGATAGAAGAGATGAAGCAGATGAACGTCGTTCTAAACTGCAAAACGGAAAAGATTTTCGACACCAAGCCGAGAACAAAATTGGTTGACGCGAAATTTAAGTTTCAGCCGCATTTTGATTTTATCGCCGACGTAAAACGCGCTAACGCCAGAGCAAAAAGAGTGCGCGGACAGCTCGAATAGTATCTAGGTTTGACCTACACATTATCTAGGTCTGACCTACACAAGAGCAAAAAACATCTAGGTTTGACCTACACATTATCTAGGTTTGACCTACACATAGAAAAAAACCGAGTGTTTTTGTGTTTTTTTCACTCAAGTTTTAACGAAAACTAAGGCTGTTATCTAGGTTTGACCTACACATAACTTCTGGCAACTTATGAAAACAATGAACTTGCATTCACAAAAACCACGCCTATCCTTCTTAACCTGTATTTTAACCTTTATTTATCTGTGTTTCGAGTGAACCACGACACCAGCCACATCTTTTTCTTTGCTTCGGTGTCAACCATGATGAGATTGTCTCAAAATTGAGCCGAGTGTTCTCAGTAATACTCGCCGTCAGATAACAAAAAAGACAGCCTCCGAAAAAAGCTGTCAAGCGCAGAAGCACATTTTCTAACTACTTTTTACTTCCTAAACAAGTTTAGAAAAGCAGCGGCAAAAGCAAAAGGCGTGAGCAGCACTCGCGCCTTTTTGATTTGAAGAAATCTGTTTTGAATTTACGCTAAATTTCAAAAAAATCGCCATAATCATACTTAATGTACAAGGCAAGATTGAGTCAAACGCTCAACTCAAACTCTTCTATTACCCCGTCAGCTTGCTGCGGGGTTAGTTTACTCCCTCCATAAGCTCCTATCCTTCGCACACTCTCTGCCAAAAATCTGATACTATTATGCTGATTTCAAGATAATGGTAATGAAAGACAAACCAAACAAAAAATCCAAGAAAGAGTTGAAAAACCCGAAACTTTTCTCGCAGCACGCGCAGGAAAAACCGTTTCAGCTAACTCTTTTTGAATTACTAAAGGACGAGGAGGAATACTCACACACAATCGAGCTATACGACTTTATGCCGAAATATGT
>DATLXD010000178.1:0-7649 GCA_035575965.1 Pyrinomonadaceae bacterium
TCGTTTTGACAAGCGCATCAACGACTTCACGAAAATGCGGATTCGTTTTATTTCGCGCATTAAAATTTATCAAGCGGGCGGCACGATTCGGTTCGAGCAAGCCGCTAATCGCCATATCAGCCGCGATTTCCGCCGCGCCAATCGGGTCGAAAACCGGACTCGTGCGCTTGCTGAAAGTTTCAGACCGACCGGAATTGTAGCCATAAGCCGTTGGCGGAATCAATCGTAAGATATTGTCCGATATGACGAGTTCCTCGGGTTTGATGGTTTCCAAAACGGCTTGCAGGGCTTCGCGCTGACGATTCGCCGGAACGATTTCTTGAACCTGAATCGGATTTGTCGTGTTTTCCGTTCTCACCGCGTAAGTATAATAAACGCCGCCGAGCGATTTTGTCGCCGCCGTTAGTTGATAACGATGATGGAGATAAAGCGGCAGAAATTTGTTTTCGAGTTCGGAAAGCGGCGTTCCCGCGGCGATGTTTTTCAAACCGAATTGCTCAAGACCGATTCGCCTAACTTGCATTTCGTGGCGGAGCATCGCAATCGGGTCGCTGCCGTTGTCCCATAAATTCGACAAAGGATGCGCCGCGTTTGCCGGTCGCGTATCGGCATCGCTAATAAAAAGCATTCCGTTTGCCGTGCCTTCGCGCAGGATTTTTTCGAGTTCGGCTTCTTCATTTGTGCCGGAAGGAAATTGCGTGTAGGCATAACGAATCGCAAATTTATCGTATGCGCCGATGCCGACGGCGTAAGCGTTTAAAAAATCAAGTTTTCCATTTTTGATTTCAATCATCGGCGCAGGATAATCCATCACCGAAGCGCGTCCGTAAGTGCTGGCGGCGAAATTATGCGCCAGACCGAGCGTGTGTCCGACTTCGTGCGCGGAAAGCTGGCGAATGCGGGCAAGCGACATCGCATTTGCATCCGTTTTTGAATCGGCATTTGTCAAATAATCAACGTCCGGCAAAAGCGCGAAATCACATGCGGCGGCTGCCGAGTTTTTTGCCGCATATTGCGGCGCAAGTCCTTCGCCGATTAGAAAATCCTGCCGTGCGCGCTGCGAATCGAGCGTGACGACACCTTTGATAATTTCACCCGTGCGCGGGTCGGCGATGCTGCTGCCGTAAGCCCAGCCGCGCGTCGAACGGTGAACCCAATTTATCACGTTGTAACGCACGTCCATCGGGTCGGCATCGGCGGGTAAAACTTTGACTTGAAACGCATTGCGAAAACCGGCGGCTTCATACGCCTGATTCCACCACGCCGCGCCTTCAACCAAAGCATCCTGAATCGCTTTCGGCGCGCCGTTGTCAACATAATAAACAATCGGTTTGACCGCTTCGGAAATCGCCGCCGAAGCATCTTTTTTCTCCAGCCGATGCCTGGTTATCAAACGCTGTTCGAGATTTTCGTCGATGCCCGTCGCATAATCATAAAAACTAATCGGAATCGTCCCGACGCGCGGGTCGAATTTACGAGGACGATAACTTTTGTCGGGCAATTCGACAAATGAATGACGTTCGCGGACGGTGACGGCTCGCGGAGTCGGCGCGGTCTGGCTGATTAAGCGTCCGGCATCAGTATTGGTTACTAAAGT
The DNA here is from genome assembly GCA_035575965.1 of Pyrinomonadaceae bacterium. GTDB lineage: Bacteria > Acidobacteriota > Blastocatellia > Pyrinomonadales > Pyrinomonadaceae. Next base: position 1,598 of record DATLXD010000178.1, read on the forward strand.
AATTGTCGCTTCGACTTCAGTGTTTTTCGGAAAGCTTTTGGTATTCGGCAAATAGAGCGCACTGCGGCTTTCGTCCACGTTATAATTTCCTTGGTTGGTTTGGCGCAGATTGTCGGCAACGCCGTGCGCGTCACGAATCAGAAAATTTGTCGCATCAACCAAAATTCGCTCGCCTTCGGCGGCTTCGACTTTAAAACCCCAGATGACCGATTTGGCAAACGATTCTTCGACCGAGCGTCGCTCCGCCGCGTTGTCACTCAAGGCGCGATAATCGTAATTCGGCTGAACCAGCAGAATCTTGTTTCCGGCGCGTTCAAAAAACACGACTTTCGTGTCGCCGAGCTGTCCGCGGTCAAGCCCAATCGGGTTTGAGCCGACGCCGGTCGGCAGCGAAACCTGATAAAGAAACTCCTGATTAAACCGCGAAATCTCAAGGTAAATTTTGCCGTCCTCCGCATTCAGATAAAGCGGCATGAAACCGTTTATTTTTTGCAGTTTTTCAGTGAAAGCAGAAATGTTTTTCTTTGGTTGAGATTCCTGTTTTTTATCTTGCGCGGGCGCATCCGGCACGGCAAACGTCAATACGAGAAATGTGAAAAAGAGTCGAATCATAAAATTAGTTTTAGCATTGAATCTTGGTAAGTGAAAAATTAACATTTTTTGAAGGTTAATACCAATTGATTTTATTGGAAGTAATGAGAAAAAACTTGTAATATCGCGGTATGGAAACGGATGTCATCATTGTCGGCGCGGGACCGACCGGACTTGCTTTGGCGTGCCAGCTAATCAGATACGGCATTGATTTTGTGATTTTGGATAAAAGGGAAACGACTACGCCGTATTCAAAAGCAATCGGCGTGCAGGCGCGAACCCTTGAGATTTACGAGCAAATTGGTTTGGCGGACAAGCTGATTGAGCAAGGCTGGATTACGGAAAAGGCGCGGCTTGTCGAGGGCGGTGAAGTGCGCGGCGAAGTCGAGCTGGCGGAAATCGGGAAAGGTTTAAGCCCGTATCCGTTTCTGCTGATTGTCGAACAAGGAATGCACGAAAGGATTTTGTATGATTTTCTAAAATCGAACGGCAAAGACGTTTTGTGGAACACGGAGCTTGAAAATATTTCGCAAGATAAAACGGGCGTAACCGTGAACATCAAAACTGCCAACGGCGACAGAGACGTTATCAGCGCGAAGTTTTTAATCGGCTGCGACGGCGCGAAAAGTTTTGTTCGTCACGCGCTCGGTTTGACGTTTGAAGGAAGCACTTTTGAGCGTTTGTTTTATGTCGCTGATGTCGAGATAGATTGGGAATTTTTGCACGACGCGCTTTATGTTTGTCTTTCCAAAAACACGATTACCGCGTTTTTTCCGATGGCCGGCGAAAATCATTTTCGCATCGTCGGCACGTTTCCCAAAGGATACGAGGGCAAAGAAGGCGAGATTTTATATGAGGAAATCGAGCGGCAAATCAAAGCCGACCTCGAACTCGAACTCGATATTTACGATGTCAAATGGTTTTCGGACTATCGAGTTCACACGCGCCACGTCAACCGATTCTCCCGAAACCGATGTTTCTTGGCGGGCGACGCGGCGCATATTCACACGCCCGCCGGAGCGCAGGGAATGAATACGGGAATTCAGGACGGCTACAATCTCGCTTGGAAAATGGCAATGGTTTTGCGCGGTCGAGCCGACGCGGAATTGCTGGAAACTTACAACGAAGAACGACTCGCCAACGCGAAAAATCTTTTGAAAACAACCGACCGGATTTTCAATCTGGGCGCAAGTCCGGATGCGTTTATCGCGTATTTCAGAACGCATATTTTTCCCTATATCGCGGGTTTTGTCTTGAACTTCGAGACGGTCAAAAATTTTATTTTTCCGCGCATTTCGCAAATCGGCGTCAATTACCGCGATTCTTCTTTGAGCGAAACCGACGGAAATTTTGCAATCAGAGCGGGCGACCGAATGCCTTATTTTGAAATCGAAGGCGCGAGCATTTACGACCGGCTGCACGCGCCGAAGTTTCATCTTTTAACCTTTTTCGACGGACAAAACAAACCGCAAAACCTGCAAGCGGAATTGTCCGAATACGCAGATTTTGTAGATTTTCATACTTTGCCTTTGTATCCGAGCATCGTGGAAATTTTCGGCACGACCGAATCTTTCACGATTTTTTTGAGACCCGACAATTACATCGGATTCTTTTCCGAAGAAGTTTCGGCGGAAAGATTGAAAAAATATCTGGCTGAAAAATTTTGATTAATAAAAAAAACAAATTTCCGTCTTTTTACATTTTTTTCGGTTGTGCTAATCTCGCTCTCGTTATGAAAATAATAGTCCGCTAAACACTTCGCAACTTTCCCGTTTGTTTCGCGTGTGTAAATTCACGCACGGCAAATCCCGCTTTGGTTTCGATTTTTCAATACAATTAAATACTTTTATGCTAAACGGTTCGGAAAACTCTGTTCGAGGAACGGAGAACAATTCTTTTTGGTCAATTTTGCGCGAAGCCGTTGCGGGTTCTGAGCGTGATTTCACGCAAGGTTCAATTGGTTTGGCAATTTTTCTACTAGCTGTTCCGATGATTTTGGAAATGTTGATGGAAAGCATTTTCGCGCTCGTGGATATTTTCTTTGTCGCGCATTTAGGCGCGGAATCGGTAGCGGTTGTCGGTTTGACCGAATCGATGCTTGCGATTGTTTATGCCGTCGCCATTGGTTTGAGCATCGGCGCAACGGCGACGGTCGCACGTCGAACAGGCGAAAAAGATGCCGAAGGCGCGGCGCGGACGGCGGCGCACGCGATTTATCTCGGTGTGATAGTTTCCCTTGTGATGAGCGCAATCGGCATAATTTTCGCGCCGACATTTTTGTCCTTGCTCGGCGCGGAACCGCGAGTCGTTGTCGAAGGCACAACGTTCACGCGCATAATGCTCGGCGGAAATGCGGTTATCGTCTTTTTGTTTTTACTGAACGCGGTTTTTCGCGGTGCGGGCGATGCGGCGATTGCGATGCGCGTTTTGATTCTGGCGAATCTTCTAAATATCATTCTCGCGCCGTGTTTTATTTTAGGCTCGGATATTTTCGCTTTTTTCGGCGTCAATGCGCCTCAAGCAATTTTAGACAATTGGATTTTTCCGAAACTCGGTGTCACGGGCGCGGCGGTTGGAACGACAATCGGACGTGGTGTTGGCGTTTTATTCGCGGCGTGGTATTTATTTCGTAAAAGCGGACGAATCACGATTCACAAACAGCATTGGACGTTTGATTCCGAGATTTTTTCGAGTCTCGTAAAAATCGCCGCGCCCGCCGTTTTGCAATTTACGATTGCGACGGCAAGTTGGAGCGCACTCGTGCGCGTCATCGCCGGTTTCGGCAGCGAGGCAATTGCGGGTTATGTCATCGGTTTGCGTGTGATTATGTTCGCGCTTCTGCCCGCCGTCGGTTTGAGCAACGCGGCGGCAACGCTCGTCGGGCAGAATTTGGGCGCGGAGAAACCCGAACGCGCTGAAGCCTCAGTCTGGAAAGCGGCATTTATCAATGCGGCGGTTCTCGGCGCAGTCAGCTTGCTATTTTTGTTTTTCTCAGAAAAAATTGTCGGATTTTTTACCGACGAAGCGCAGGTTTTGGCTTACGGCACAGATTGTCTCCACATTGTCGCTTACGGTTTCGTGTTTTATGGTTTCGGAATGGTTTTAGAATCGTCGTTCAACGGCGCGGGCGACACCTGGACACCGACTTATTTGAATCTGTTTATCTTTTGGCTGTTTGAAATCCCGCTCGCTTATACGCTGGCATACCGCTTCGACTTCGGCGCGGACGGCGTTTTCTGGGCGATTACGATTGCGTTTTCGCTACTGGCGATTGTTTCGGCGGTTCTCTTCAAACGCGGGAAATGGAAGAGTAAAATTGTTTAAAATTTAATTGGCTTTAAGCCTCGAATAATCTGGCGAATAGTGAAAAATGAATAACGAAAAGTTTTCACTATTAATTTTTCACCGTTCAATATTTCGTTTCCGAATTTAGTTTGCAGTTAAAACTTATCGACTAATTCGGTAATGCCGCAGTGCGGACAGATTAAAATTCGCTGCGCAGCGTCCGCCCATTTTGCCATTGCGCGGCTTGAAAGCTTCGGATTTTTGTTTTCAGCCTCGCCTTCCGTCATCAGGCGTGAAGTTTTTTTATCTGAAACTTTTGTTTGCCGTTCGAGTTCGCGCTCGCAGTGTTTGCAAATCCATCCGAAACCGACGCTGTAAAAATCGTTTAAGTCGAGTTTTTCCATAAAAACAATAAAACACAAATTACAGAAGTAATAAAAAGGGACAAGGAAGAGAAAGTTTATCATCTCAATGCTTGTCCCGTTTTTAGGTTCACAATGCGTGAAAATTTATAAGTCTTAAATGTCTAATACCTGCGCGTCTGGCGATCTACGGATTGCTGCGGCAAAGAAGAAAGTTTAATCGGAATCGTCATAGTTCTGCCGTTGCGAAAAACCTCAGCTTGAACCGTATCGCCGATTTGTTTTTTGTCGAGATAGCGGTAAAGGTCGTCTAAATCTTTCATTTTCTCGCCGTCAACCGCAGTAATAATATCGCCCAGAACAACTTCGCCGCCAGCGTCCTGAGAAAGTCCGCGAATTCCTGAATTTGCCGCCGCTCCGCCGGCTAAAGCACTGCGCACCAGCAAGCCGCTCGCAACGGGAAGTTGTACTTGTCCGCTTAACTGCTCGACGCTCAAAAGACTTGCGCCGAGTTTCGGGCGGCGAACTTCGCCGAATTGGATAAGCTGCGGCACGACGCGCTTGGCGATGTTGACCGGAATGGCAAATCCGACACCGCTCGAAGTGCCGGAGCGCGAATAAATTTGCGCGTTGATACCAATCATTTTGCCGTATTTGTCGAGCAGCGGTCCGCCGGAATTTCCTGGATTAATCGAAGCGTCTGTTTGAATCGCGCCTTCAATCGGATGTTGGTTGGTTCCGCGAATCGGACGCTGCAAACCGGAAATTACGCCGGTGGTCAAAGTTCTGTCGAGTCCGAACGGATTACCGATGGCTAAAACTTTTTGCCCGACATTGAGCCGGTCTGAATCGCCGAGGGAAATAACCGTTAAGCCTTCGCGCGGCGGTTCGATTTTGATAACGGCTAAATCCGTGTCCGGGTCGCGCCCGATTACCTTCGCCGGATAGACTTTATCGCCGCCGAAACTGACCGATAGTGACGACGCACCTTCGACAACATGGGAATTCGTTAAAATATGACCTTGATTGTCAATCACCGAACCCGAACCGTTGCCGCGTTCACGCTCGAATTCTTCACCGTAGTAATTTGCCACCCGCGCACTCGTCTTAATAAATGCCACGCCGGGCGCGAGCGTTTTATAAACTTCGATACTGTTTTGTTCGTCGGATACGACTGACGGGTCGCTGATTGCGGACGCGGCGTATTCCGCCAGAGCGACATTAGCCATATCTCGCACTTGCCATATGCTTCCGAAATTACTTAAAGCGATAAACGTCCCGGCGGTGATAAACGCCGACGCTAACGCAAGAAATATAATTTGTCTGGCTGATAAATAATAAATTGCTTTTTTTGACATTATTTTTTACTTCCCGAATATAAAATTATAGCTGTTTGATGCAATACTTTTCGCACCGCGTTGTTTATGGAGATACGAAAAAAACCAGTTTTCCGTTCCAACCGATTTGAAACAAGAAAATTTTCTTCTAATAAAATCCAGCCGCCGAAAAATTAACAGAAAATGCGAGAGCGGAGTTTGAAAAGGCGGACAAATCGCTCTCCAATTTTCGTCTAACAAATTAAAACTTCAAAAATTTTCACGAATACGAAAAGGAAAAATTTTATTCGATTTGGAAAATGTTGCTATTTTCCAAATGCCTCTCGAGTTACCGGACAGAGGTTTTTCTGGCAACGGTTAAAACCGGCACAGCGTCTTAACATGGACTTTTGCCAAGACATTTTGAGCTTGGTTTTATAAACAAAAAGGAAGAGGTGAACGATGAAAAATTTATTTAATTTCAAAATTTTGACGGCA
>DATLXD010000179.1:0-11147 GCA_035575965.1 Pyrinomonadaceae bacterium
AGGCGTTGGCGGATGCGGCACATCACGGGCGTGTTGATGCCGACACCTGAGATGACGGCTTGACCTTTGGTTAAGGCGGGCAGTTCGGCGAGCATCGCGCGTCCGGCGCCTTCGACCGATTGGGCGACGGTTTGCTGGTCAATCGGGTTGACGATTCGCATAATGATTTGCGTCATACATTGCGAGAGAACGTCCTGGTCGAGTTTGCCCGGTCGTTGCGTGATTAGCCCGATGCCGACTCCGAACTTTCTGCCTTCGGATAAAATCTGTTTCAGGATATTGGTGGACACGACGCTCGCACCGGCGGGCGCGAAACGGTGCGCTTCTTCGAGCAAGGTAAAGACCGGATACGGCAGATGATTTTCCGTGTTCGGCTGCGCTTCCTGGCGGACGGTCAAAACTCTGGCTTTGTTGACGCGGCGCAAAAGAGTTCCGACGATAACTTGCTGTTCGTGCTGTTCGATGTCGGAGAGTTGGAGAATCGTGCAGCGTCCGGGCGCGAACATATCTTTTAATTCGATGTGTTCGGTGGCGTGAAAAATCGTGTCGAGCTTGTCGAATCGTGAATCCATCCGCCACAGCAAACCGTCAATCGAAGACACATTGCCGCGGCCGTCTTTCTGAGTTTCCGAGCCGAATTTTTGTTTGTTCACCTCGTCGCGCAAATCGTGATAAGCGTAGGCGTAATCCTGCCGCCGCTCGGCACGCAGGCGTTCGTTCAAACTGCGAAACGCCTGCGCGAGAAAATGCAGCATTTTGTCGCTTGTTCCTTCGGGCAAAAGATATTTCACGTCGGCTTCGGTCAGAGTTGAAAAGCGCACCTTGATTTTGTCAGGCGTGAAGATTTTGACTTCGGGTTTATAGCCGTCCGCGCCGAAAAATTGCGCGTCGCCCATAATCGAAGACATCGTGTGATATTCGCCGTGCGGGTCAACAATCAAAACGGCGGCGCGGTTGTATTGGTTCATCAATTCTTCGACCAGAACGCCCGCCGTGTAGGATTTGCCCGAACCCGTCGAAGCCAAGATTGCAAGATGCGTCGAGACGACATCTTTGATGGAAAGCACGACGGGAACTTCGCCTTTTTTTCTGGTCAAAAGACTGCCGATATGCGCCGAGCCGACCTCCGCCATTTTCTTCGCGCTCAACATCCCCGCGAGCGTTTCCGACGAGGCGAGATAAATCGCGTCGCCCGGATTCGGCGGAATGCGCGGATTGTTAAAATCGTTCACCGATTTATCAAAAAACCCGATGGTCTCAACCTGAATCTCATAAATCTCGCAAGCGTCGCCGTTCAATCCAATCAAAGAAGAAACCAAAGACGGCGGCGTATTCGGGTCAGACAAAAAAGCGTCTGGCAAATTCCGCACGAGCTTTCTGCCTTTAATCGTGCCGATAATCTGCCGCTCGTTGTCGCCATCTTTCGCCGTGTAATAAACGAATTCGCCGATGCGCGTCCGCTTGTTGTCTTTGGTGATAAAAAGATATTCGTGCGGCAGTTCGCCCGGACCTTTGACCGTGCCGGTTAGGAAATCTATTGTGGTCATATTTTTAATTTGTTTGAGACAAGTTTTTGAGAAAATTATATCACGACGGCTTTCAGCCAAAAACACTAAGATAATATGCAGAACCGCGAGCAATAGCAGACGGACAAAACTGGCAATACTTAAAAATCAAGAAAACAGTTTTCTGTAATTCGGTTAAATTAATTTAACCGAATTTTCATTTCGATGAAAAAATTAAGTTAAGCTCAATTTTTGTTAGCTTTTTGTTGATTGTTGGACTATAAAAGTTCCGTATAATAACTTTAAAATTCGGTATAATTTAAAGTTCGCTTCCTCTTGGTTTCCACGAAACTCTTTTAGCTGGCGTTCAGCGAAAAGCCTTTGACAAAATTCTCGATAACGGCACGGTTTTGGTTTCCGTTCTAGTGTTGTTAGAGTTAGCCGAAGCTTTGAACTGTGAGAAGTTTAACAAATATGTAACGCGCGACAAACGAATGCGTTTTATGGTCAGTTTTTTGAAAGTCGCAGAAATGATTGAAATTAGCAAAACAATCATTGCTTGCTGCGCCCGAAAGCTGACAAGCTATTGGAGTTGACGGTTAGCGGCGATGCTGATTTTCTGGTAACGGACGACAAAGATTTGATTGTGTTGAATCCGTTTCGCGGAGTAGAAATAATCACGCCCCGAGAGTTTTTAGACAGAGCGTTTTGAAAATAACGACGAAAGCGAACAAGTTATTGGACGTGAGGGCGCGGGCAGCGACTTTCATTCGGCGTTGTCCGTTCAACTTTAGCTTGTGTGTATTCGGTTTCGCCCCCCGTCAACTCGGACGTTCGACGGCTTCACTCGCATACAACATTGCGCTAAAATGTGAAGTATGAAAACTGAAATTGCACAAACCATTATTTCTCGTTCATCCGATGTGATGAGCGGTGCGCCCGTTTTCGCTGGGACTCGCGTGCCTGTCCAAAGTTTGCTCGATTATCTTGCAGGTGGGCATCCGCTCGAAGAATTCTTGGAAGACTTCCCGACTGTCCGCCGTGAACAGGCTCTCGAATTGTTACAGAAATTAAAGGAATCGCTTGACACCGCGCAAATATGAAAGTTTCGCTGGACGAGTGTTTACCGAAAAAGTTGAAGCGTGAAGTCGAAGCAGACTTTTTTCAAACTGTTCCCGAAGCTGGTTGGGCGAGCAAACAGAACGGCGAGCTTTTGCGGCTGGCAGAAGTAGATTTCGATGTGCTTCTGACAAACGACCAAAATATAGAGCATCAGCAAAATTTGAAGAAATTTGATTTGGCATTTGTTGTTCTGGTTGCGCCGACCAACGACATCGCAGACCTTAAGCCGTTGATGCCCGCGGCTAATGAAGCGTTGAAAACAATCAAAGCGGGCGAGATTGAATATATCGAAGCGAGTAGCTGAGGTTTCGTTTTCTTTGAACGCGCCGTCGAACAAGGTCATTGGACGTGAGGGCGCGGGCAGCGACTTTCTTATCGCGTCGTCGGTTAAATTTTAACTTGCGTGTATTCGGTTTCGCCCCACGTCAATTCCGCCGTTAAACATAAAAGTAAGTTCGCGCTTCTTGTTCGTTATATTCCTGCAAATTATTCGTCGTCCACCGCCGCCAACTTTTCTTCGATGTCGTTTAACTCGGTTCGCAGATTCGCTTCTATTTGGCTCGAAACTTCTTCCTGTTCGACTTGGAGTCGCCTGCTCTTCAATATCGCGGTCGAGTTCCATCTGCAAATCTTTGTTGACTTTATTTAATTGCGCGTTAATTTCCTCACGGCGATTTTTGAGTTGCGCTTTTGTTCGTTTAACTTCTTTCATATTCGTTCCTTTCGTCCGGGTAAATTTGTAAAATTATAATGCCAGCCTTTTGGAGATTAGACACAAGTAAAACCGTGAAGTTGATGGTAGAACTTCGCGCATTTATTCGGCTTGTCAAACCGCTTTAAGATTGAATATGCGCCTCGACAAACCACAAAAGTTTATCGATGCCGCGCGAAATTTCCGTAAAAAGGTCAGCCGTATCCTGGTCGTCTAATTTACCGGCTTCGTCAATTCCCTCGCGCACCTTTTTGCCATAATCGGCAAGCGCGGTCGAAAGCGCGTCAACGTGGTCTGCGCCGTCGGTAATCTCAAGCGGATATTCCGACAAGGAAGATTTGTTTGCCGAGACACGAACCGTTCCCAGAGCCGTTCCGCCCAAAGCCGTAATTCTTTCGGCAATCGTGTCGGTATAAACTTCGACTTCGGTCGAAACGCGGTCAAACAGTTCGTGCAAACCGATAAAACTCATTCCCTTAACATTCCAATGCGCCTGTTTTGCCTGCGATTTCAAATCAAGCGAATCGGCGAGACGCGAATTTAATGTTTCAACTAACCTCTCCCTCTTCCCTTTTGCAATATCGTTTTTTGTTTTATGCATATAAAATTCCTACTTCTGAAACTTAAATTAAACTAAAAAGTTAATCGTGATTTTTAGATGATTGTCGTAACAATTTCCCGAATGCTTCTCTGCAATTCCCGGTCGTCGGTAATCGGCGAAACGAGCGCGACTTCCGCCGCGTTTATCGGCGCGATTCCTTTGGCAATCATCTGCGCCGCGTAAATTAAAAGCCTGGTTGAAACGCCTTCTTCTAATCCGTGTCCGCGCAGATTGCGAACCTTTTGCCCGATTGTTACCAAATCTCGCGCGGTCGCTTCATCAATTCCGCCTTCTTTGGCGACGATTTCAGTTTCCGATTCGGCGTTCGGATAATCGAATTCCATTGCAACAAATCTTTGTCTGGTTGATTGTTTCAAATCCTTCAATATTGATTGATAACCCGGATTATATGAAACGACAAGCATAAATTCGGGCGGCGCATCGACGATTGCTCCGAGTTTTTCAATCGGCAAACGGCGACGGTGGTCGGTCAAAGGATGAATAATGACAACCGTGTCTTTTCTGGCTTCGACCACTTCATCCAAATAACAAATCGCGCCGCTTTTGACCGCGCTCGTCAGCGGTCCGTCGTGCCAGACGGTTTCGTCGCCTTCGAGCAGAAATCGCCCGACCAAATCGGTCGAAGACAAATCTTCGTGACACGCAACCGTTATCAAAGGACGATTCAGACGGTGCGCCATATACTCGACAAACCTGGTTTTGCCGCAGCCGGTCGGACCTTTGAGCATCACCGGAAGTCTTCCCGCGTAAGCGGCTTCAAAAAGCTCAACTTCCTGGGCGACCGGCAAATAATACGGTTCGTTTTCAACTTTATATTGTTCGACTGCTAATTCCATAAATAATTATTTTTCAGGCTTATAAATGCAAAAGTTAATCTTATCATTCGCTCAAAAATGTTAGCAAACAACGGATTTTCTTTTGTCGAAATTTATATCTGCAAACTTTTTGCATCTAAAAACATCAATCAATTTCAGCCAAACCAATAAGTTTCGGATATTTGTTGAAGTATGTTATTTTTGGAAGTTATCGTCCGCAAAGTTTAGAAAGCAGACGGTATATTTATTTGGATGTATGAGTTTGCTGTAACACCTGCTATAACGCAGCTTCGCCGTCCCGGAGTTTTAATTTCAGAAGTTTCGCCCGAATCTTTGGCGGAAGAATTGGAACTTGTAGTTGGCGATAGGATTGTGCGCGTCAACGGGCGAATCGTCCGTGATTATCTCGATTTTCGTTTTCAAACGGCGGGCGAAACCGAACTCGAATTGACCGTCAAGAAAACTACCGGCGAAACTTGGGACTTAGAAATAGAGCGCGAAGAAAGCGAAGATTTCGGTTTGATGTTTGAGCAAATTGTTCCACGCCAATGCGCCAACGAATGTCTTTTTTGTTTCTGCAAAGGCAATCCCGAAGACGCGCGACCGTCGCTTTTTGTCCGCGACGAAGACATTCGCCTCTCGTTTTTATACGGCAATTACACGACGCTTTCTTCAATCACCGAAGATGAAATGAATCGCATCATCGAACAGCGATTGTCGCCGCAATATGTTTCGGTTCACGCGACGGATTTGAAAACCCGCGCATACCTTTTGGGCGTTGACGAAAAACGCGCCGACATTTCCCATAAATTGAAACGTCTGCTCGATAGCGGCATCGAGCTTCACGCGCAGGTTGTTTTGTGTCCAGAAATCAACGACGGAAAACAACTGGAAAAAACGCTTCGAGATTTAGCCGCTTATCATCCAAAAGTCGTTTCTACGGCGGTTGTTCCGGTTGCGCTCACGCGCTACAACACCGACGAAAGATTAACCCGTGTCACGCCCGAATTTTGCCGCAGAACTATCAGCGAAATTGAAAAACTGCAAAAGGAATTTCGCCAAAACCTCGGCGTAACTTTTGCCTTTCTGGGCGATGAAATTTATATCAAAGCCGGTGCGCCGATTCCGCCGAAAAAACATTACGGCAATTATCCGCAAATCGAAGACGGCGTTGGAATGATTCGCTCGTTTTTGAATTCGTTTGAAAATCTTTTTAGAAAAGTTCAAAGTTCAAAGTTCAAAGTTCAAAGTTCGCTAAACGGAACGATTTTGACGGGCGAAATGTTTGCACCGATTTTGCGCGAGCAGATAGAAAAATTAAATTTTTTTATTGGTTCTAATTTGAATGTTCTCGCAGTTCCGAATACGTATTTCGGCGGCGATGTCGCGGTTGCCGGACTTCTGACGGGAAAAGATTTTCTCGCCGTGAAAGAAAAGATAAAAGGCGATTTTGCAGTCATTCCAAAACACACAATTAAATCAGACGAGCCGATTTTTCTTGACGGAATGAGTTTTGATGAATTGAAATCAAAATTTAACGTGCCGATTTATCCCTTTGATGTGCAGGATTTAATCAAAAAAGTTTTGGCTGGCGAATTTTAAAGCGCAAATAATTTTCAAAATCATTCAATCCATCGCGCCGGATTTTCCGTGTCGTCAACACAAAATCCGGTCAACGACATTACAAAACCGACGGCGCAAAAGCCGCATTGCGTTCCGCCGTGCAAAAATTTACAAAAAACAAAAAAAATTATTTTTCTTTTTGCGATTATTTTGCCTCTTTGCGACTGTAATGATTTTAATAACGGCGAATGACAATCACGCCGACAACAATTAAAAACACGCCTAAAACGCGTGGCATGTTGATTTCCTTGACCGGAACGTCGAGAAACCCGAAATGATCAATCACCAGAGTTACCAGCATTTGTCCCGCAATCGCTAAGCTAAACGTCAACGCCACGCCTAGTCGCGGCACGGAGGCGGCAACCACCGACACGAAAAACGCGCCCAAAAGTCCGCCTGTCCAAGCGATAACCGGAGCATTTTTTGAATTTGTAAAATTACTCAAAGGTGTTCCCGCAACGAGCATATAAACGAACAGTGCGATTGTTCCGACAAAAAACGAGATAAACGCCGCCGTTGCCGGACTTTCGACATAACTTGCAAGTTTCGTGTTGATTGCGCCCTGCGTCGGTATCATCATTCCCGCGATAATTGCCAGAATAATGAAAAAATAATTATTGAAAAATGAAGACATTTTTTAGTGGTGAGTGGTAAGTGAAAGTAAAAAACTTACCACCTACCGTTTAGCACTTACCATTAATATTCAGTTTTAAACTGCTTATTCTCCCAATTTTTGAAAACCGTCAAACCTGATTGGCGCAGAAAATTGACACTTTTGATATGCCGTTCTTCAATCGGGCGTTCGATTTCGGCATAGATAAAATGGTCATCAAAACCGATATTTGCCGCATCTTCGCGTGTGCAGGCAAAGAAAATTTTCGCCGGTCGCGCCCAATAAATTGCGCCCAGACACATCGGACAAGGTTCACAAGAGGTGTATAAAACGCAATCGTCAAGCTGAAATAAATTAAGATTTTTGCAGGCGTTTCTAATTGCTACAACTTCGGCGTGCGCCGTCGGGTCGTTGGTCGAAGTAACTTGATTGCAGCCTTCGCCGACGATTTCGCCTTCCTTAACGACCACCGCGCCGAAAGGTCCGCCGGAGTTTGAATCAATGCCCTTTTGCGCCAGGCTGATTGCCCGCCGCATAAAATATTCGTCTTTTTCAGTCATTTCTAAAAAGTTTCAAGTATTGGGTTTCAGGTTTCAAGCAGTTCGAACTTAATTTTTTACTTGAAACTTGAAACTTGAAACAATTATTTCGCCTTTACTTTTATCTCGAAAAGTTTTTTCCAATTCTTCCCTGTAACAAAAATTCTATCCGTCGCTTCGTCGTATGCAATACCATTGAGCGTGTTGCTTGACGGGTTGCGCCTGACATCGTCGGGCGAGATATTTCCTAAATCAATCCAACCGAGAATCTTGCCCGAGTTCGGGTCAATGCGGGCGATATAATTTGGCTTGCCCAAAATCTGCGGGTCGTCCGCTCGCCAGATATTTGCCCAAATCTCACCTTTGACATATTCGAGTTCGTTCAAATCCAGAAGAGGTTTTTCCACTTCCCGAAAAACGGAAATCGTGCGAACGGTTTGAAATGTTTCGGGGTCAAGAAAGCGTATAACATGTGTTCCGTCGCTCAAAATAAGATTTTTGCCGTCGTTGGTCAAACCCCAGCCCTCGCCCTGGTAACGAAATTCTTTGAGCAGTTTAAAATCGTTTAAATCATAGACGAAACCAATATTTTCCCGCCAAGTTATCTGATAAATTTTGCCGTTTAAGATTGTTATTCCTTCGGCAAAATAATTTTCCGATAAATCCCGCTTCTGCAAAACTTTGCCGCTCTCGATTTCTACTTTCCGAATGGTTGAATCACCGTATTGCCCCGTGCTTTCGTAGAAAAATCCATTGTGAACAACCAAACCCTGCGTAAAGGCTTTCGAGTCGTGCTTAAACTGATTGACGATTTCGTAGGTATAAACACTAATATCGGCGGGCGTTTTAGTCGTATCGACATTCGCCGCGTTGTTGTTCACCCGGTTGGGAGTCATCGAATTTTCACTTGACCGTGTTGCCGTGTCGCTGCAGGCGGACGATAAAAGAATGACAAAAAGGACAAAATAAAGGCGCATATTTTTTAGTTCGAGGTTCAAAGTTCAAGGTTCAGGGTTAAAAACAAAAACTTTGAACCTTAAACTTTGAACTATTTTTTCAAAGCTCGTTCAATCGCGCGTCTGAAATCTTGAGCAGAATTTGCGCGAGCTTTTACGCCGTTCACAAAAACGGTCGGCGTGGCGGCAACTCCGTAGCTTACGCCGTCCTGCAAATCGCGCCGGACGGCGGCGGCGGATTTTTCGCTTCCCAAGTCTAAATCAAATTGCTTTTGAATTAAACCGATTTGCGCTGCGTATTTTTTCAGCGACACTTCGTTTAGATTATTTTGATTGTTATACAAAATCTCGGTGTATTCAAAAAATTTGCCCTGCGCGTGTGCCGCGTTTGCGGCGAGCGCAGCGCGAAAGGCGTTTTCGTGAATGCTTTCAAGCGGATAATTTCGCACGACAAAACGGATTTTACCTGCGTATCCCGCCATAACTTTCTGCAAAACCGGATGCGCCGCGGCGCAGTGCGAGCATTGGAAATCAGTGAACATCACAACTGTTAGCGGCGCATCAGTTTTGCCTTTTGAAGGGCTTCCCTCAGTAGAGATATTCTGCGCAACCGGCAGAGGGTCTTTTAACAAAACTTTCGCGTTATATTTTTGAAAAAGTCTTTTTCGCAAATCGTTTTGCAGTTGCTCGCGTTCCGTATCGGCGAATTCGCGCATTTTATCGGTAACCTCGCGGGCAATTAAATCGCTCGCTTGAATGTTTTGAGATTTTGCTTCCGCCACCAAAAGCGTGGAAAACAAAAGCTGTTCGAGCGTATCTCTGGTTTGGTCATAAATCTCGGCTTTTATTTCGTAAAGCGGTAATGCGTTTTTTGCCTCGAAAGCGTCAACCGATAACGGTTTGCCGCCAACGGTTGCCAAAATATCCGACGCGGCAAGATTCGGCATGTTCACATCCCTTCCAATTGAAATTTTATATTTGGTCTTTAGCGTCGAAATATAATCGGCAAAAGCCTTTTGTTCGAGGTCGCGGCGCAAGAAAACGACAATTTGCGGGCGCACTTCCTTGATGATTTTATCGCCGATAGCCGCGCGGTTGGCATCGAAAACGGCTTGCACTTGGGCATCGGTCGGATTCGGAATTTTTGCATAAACTTCTTTTTGAATTAGCTTTTCGACGGTTGTTTTACGCGCTGTCGATTCCGCATCAAGCAAAATCCCGGCGATTTGCTGTTCGAGAAGTTCTTTGCGCTTTTCGGCAATCAGCTTCGGCAAATTTTCAAATGCCTCACGGACACTCGGCGCGAGGTCTTTGGATGTGAAAGTTTGATTATTCGCCGTCGCCAGAACTCCTTCCGAAGTTTGAGCAAAAACATTGAAACCCAAAAATAATAAAAGAATTGCAAAAAATAATTTCATAATAAAAAAGAACTTACAGGAATGAAAAAGTAAAAATGTTGAACGTTCAATGATGAAAGCAGAACTGTCTCTAGTTCATCATTCACCATTCATTTTTATCATTTTAATCATCCTATTTTGAATTTTCGATATTATTGAGCAAAGTTTATTTTAACACGCACTGCTTCCCTTTCACTTGGTTTGCCGAAGATTGCAGGATGAAAAATCTTCGCTAAAATTTCCGTGCCGCCCACGACGCGCGGCGCGGGACGCGAAAAGTATGCGCTGGCGTCCAAAGCCCAGACATTATCGTTTTTGACGGCTGGAAGTCCACGCCAACCGGACGGAAATTCGGTTGATTCCAACTGCCGCAAAATGTCCTGTGTATAATAACCGCACGGAATCAAAACCAAAATCTCCGGCATTGATTGAAAAATCGCTTCGTAAGTTGTCGTTTGCGACTTTTCGCCCGCCCTGCCGAGCAGACAATCGCCGCCCGCGATTTCGACTTGTTCCGGTGTCCAATGCCCGGGCGCAAACGGCGGCTCAAGCCATTCGAGCATAAATACTTTGGGACGATTTGCAAGATTTTTGGTTTTTGCGCGAACTCTGTCGAGTCTGTTTTGCAAATCCGCAACTACCTTTTCCGCCGCCTCCAACGCGCCACAAAGTTCGCCGATGGTTTTTATATTGTCGAAAATGTCCGCAATCGTGTTCGGTTCTAAAGAGACAACTTTTGCGTCCGCAACAAATATCTTCGCCGCCTTCTGCACGGTTTTATACGAAACCGCGCAAACTTCGCAGAGTTCCTGCGTCAAAATCAAATCGGGTTTTAATCGTTCTAAAAGTTTTTCGTCTAAATTATAGATCGAGCCGTGTCCGTCAAGATTGGAGCGAACCGCGTGGTCAATTTCCCTGCTCGACATTGTTTCGTGCGAAATTCGGCTGGCGGTTAAATGCGGTTTGCCTGCAATCGAAGGCGGAAAATCGCATTCGTGCGTAATGCCGACGAGATTTTTCTCCAGTCCGAGAGCGCAAACAATTTCAGTCGTCGAAGGAAGAAGCGAGGCGATTTTCAAATGGTTTTCTTGCTGCATAAAAGTAGTGAATGAAAGTTTATATTATGTGTCAAGTCGAAACAGTTTCAAAATTACCCATCCAAAGAAAAGAAACCGAATGATTAGGCTTTTTTTCTTCAGGTGCGTTTCATTGTCAAGAAAAATTTTAATGATTTAGAATATAC
>DATLXD010000180.1:0-1615 GCA_035575965.1 Pyrinomonadaceae bacterium
AATCTCGCAAGTTTGGAAAGGCTTATCGGCTATCAATTTCAGGATTTGGCTTTGCTCGAACGCGCCGTGACGCACAGGTCTTGGGCAAACGAGAAAATTCCCTTCGGCGACGAAGAAGAGATACGCCGACTGCAAAACGAATCACTCGAATTCGTCGGCGATTCGGTGCTTGGCTTGGCAGTTGCCGAACAGCTTTATATTCGTCACCCGGAATCGAGCGAAGGCGATCTGACTCTGATGAAGCATCGCCTGGTCAGCGCGGAAACATTGGCAACGCTTGCCAAAAATTTGAATTTAGGAAAGTTTATGCGCGTCGGGCGCGGTGAAGAAAAAACCGGCGGACGGCGTAAGCTGGCACTTCTGGCAAACACTTTGGAAGCAGTCATTGCGGCAATTTTCTTCGACAGCGGCTACATTTCGGCGCGGGCTTTTATCAACAGAATTTTTGCCGAAGAATTTCGCCGCGCGTCGCCGCGGACTTCGCTCGATTATAAAACTCTGCTTCAGGAAACTTTGCAGGCACATAAACTTGCTGCGCCCACTTACACTTTAATAAAAACTGAAGGTCCGCCGCACGAAAGAAACTTCCTTGTCGAAGCCGTCTGGGAGAACGGGCGAGTGCAAGGCACGGGCAGTTCAATCAAATCAGCCGAAATGACGGCGGCAAGCCTCGTTTTGAAGAAACTAAACAAATCAAAGGCCGAAAGCGTAAAAGAGGGTTAGTTTGATTCTCTCGAAAATAAAATCAGTTATATTATGAATGAAAAAGAAGCTGTAAAAACACCGGAAAATAAACCGCTCGAACCACCGAAAAGCGTTGCACGCGATTATTTTGAATCGTTTGTCGTAACACTTGTTATGGCGATTTTCGGAATGACGTTTATCTTGCAAGCCGTTACCGTTCCGACCGGCTCGATGCAAAATACGATTCTTATCGGCGATTATTTGCTGGTTAATAAATTTATCTTTGCACCCGGCGGAAAGCCCTTGCCGTTTTTGCCGCAGCGCGAGATCGAGCGCGGCGATATTATTGTCTTTAAATATCCGGGCAATAAAATTCATCCTAAAAATGACAGTTCGCGCGGTATCATTCCGTATCAAATAAACTATGTTAAACGAGTTATCGGCTTGCCGGGCGAAACCGTCGAGTTTCGCAACAATCAAGTTTTTATAAATGGACAACTGTTGCCCGAACACCGCGTTATCGGCGATGCGGACGACAATGAATCGGCACTGGAAACGCGCGAATTTCAACAGATCGAGCCTAACGAAAATTACGATGTTTATTACTCGGAAAACACGATGAGCAGCATTCAGTCAGGTCGCAATGTGTCGCGTTCCGGTTATGAATTCGGTGTTGAAGGCAAAACGATGAAAGTTCCCGAAGACCAATTCTTCGTAATGGGCGACAGCCGCGACAACAGCGAAGACAGCCGTTATTGGGGCTTTGTGCCGCGCGATTTAATCATCGGACGCGCAATGTTTGTCTATTGGTCGTGCGACCGAGGCGCGTCGGGCGGAAGTATGTTGGGCTGCGTTACCCATCCGCGCTTCGACCGCATCGGAAAAATGGTTAAATAATCAATTACAAATTTCAAATTACGAATTACGAATT
>DATLXD010000181.1:0-11294 GCA_035575965.1 Pyrinomonadaceae bacterium
TTGGTCAAACCCGAAGCCGTCAAAAACTTTGTCGAGCAGCACACGACCGGAAAGCAGGATTTTACAAATCAACTCTGGACGCTTTTGATGCTCGAGCTTTGGTTTCAGCGTTTTATAGATTAGAATTTAACCGCAAATTAACAAGAGCGACATATAATTGATTATGAAAGCTACAATTGATTATCAAAACACTGAAGAAATCCACGACGGTTATCGTTGGGTAGAACAAAATTGTCCGATTTGCGGCATTCCGCCGACGAAATTCCTCGGCGTGCGCGGCGGCGAGGCGCATCGAGACCGAGCGGGTGTCAAATGCGAGATTTGGTGCTGCGAGCAATGCAGCCTGATTTTTCCGAATCCGATGCCGATTCCGGTCGGCGGAGCCGGTCAGCATTACGATACCGAAGCCGAGCATTTTTTTGACAATCATAACCATGAGAAAAAAGATGAATCTGCGAAGGAACTCTTAGCACAAGCAGAAAAGCTGCTCGGACGCAAAGGTAAACTTTTAGATGTCGGCGCGGGACGCGGTGAAACTGTCCGCCGCGCCAAACTCGATGGCTGGGACGTAACCGGCGTTGAGCCGACCGCTTCTTTTGCCGATTTCGCCGAAAAGTATTCGGGGACGAAAATTCGTCGTGAACCGGTTGAAAAGTGCGGATTTGCCGACGAAGAATTCGATGTCGTAATTTTGGCGGCGGTTTTGGAGCATCTATATAATCCGAGTGAAGTGGTCGGTGAAATTTCTCGGATTTTGAAACGCGGCGGGTTGTTTTTCTTTGATATTCCAAATGAAAAAGGCTTATTTTTCAAAATCGGAAACACTTATCAAAGACTTCACGGACGCAATTGGTGCGTGAATTTATCGCCGACATTTCCTCCATTTCATCTTTTCGGTTTTAGTCCGAAGTCAATCAAAGCCTTGCTGAAGAAACACAATTTGGAAATTAAAACGTGGCGCATCTACGGCGGACACAGTATGGTGCCGTCATCTAGCGGAATCGTCGGGAAACTTGAAAGCAAAGCCTCGAAAGTTGTTACGGCAATGAGTAATCTGGGCGAAATGGGAAGTTATATTGAGGCTTGGGCGGTAAGAAAATAAAAGAGTTGTTTCTAGCAGGCGGGCTTGTTGGAAAACTTTAGAAGATTTTTTCGTTCACGAAAACCAATACCGATCATTCTTTGAATTTTAGCTGCCTGAAATGAGATTGCAGCGAGGTTTAGTTAGACCATAAGCAGTTAAAATTTTGTTCAGCAGCATATGACTGCCAAACAAGATTTTACAAACCAACTCTGGACACTTTTAATGCTCGAACTACGGTTTCAACGTTTTATAGGCTAAAACCATATAATTACTGCTCAAAATACGGAAAAATTCATAAACCGCTCACATCTCGCATTTCGTATGAAGATTGTTCGCATAATTGCACGGCTCAATGTGGGCGGACCTGCTCGCCACGTTGTCTGGCTCACGAATGAACTGCAAAATGAGGAGTTCAAATCGGTTTTGCTGACCGGAACAGTTCCCGCAGGCGAAGAAGATATGAGTTACTTTGCCGTCGAAAATAAAGTCGAACCGATTTTTATTGAGGAGATGAGCCGCGAACTCTCGCCGAAGGATATTGTTTCACTGTGGAAAGTTTACCGACAAATCAAGCTCGAAAAGCCGGATATTATTCACACGCACACGGCAAAAGCCGGAACAATCGGACGAGTCGCGGGGTTTTTTTATCGCTGGCTGACCTTCGGAACTTTAATCGGCAAACCGCGCCGCATAAAACTTGTTCATACTTACCACGGTCACGTTTTTCACAGCTATTACGGCAATCTGAAAACAAAGATTTTTTTGTTTATCGAAAAAACCTTAGCGCATCTGGCAACCGACAAAATCGTTGTTATCAGCCGGCAGCAATTTGAAGAAATTCACGAAAAATTCGGTGTCGGACGAGTCAAGCAGTTTGAAACGATTCAGCTAGGCATTGATTTAGAGCCGTTTAGAGATTGGACATCGAGACAAAACCTCCTGCGCGAAGAAATCGGCGCGGAAACGGACGAAATTCTTGTCGGACTCGTCGGCAGATTGACGGAAATTAAAAACATTTTGCTTCTTCTGCAAGTTGCGCAAGTTTATCAGACGACAAAGAAGGCAGACTTTCCGAATCTCAAATTTATTATCGTCGGTGACGGCAATATGCGCGAGGAGCTAGAAAAAGAAGCGGTAACACGCGGTGTAAATGATGTCGTAACATTTCTCGGAAACCGAAACGACACGAACGTATTTTATGCCGGTCTCGATATTATCGCCTTGACTTCGCTCAATGAAGGCACGCCGCTTTCCTTAATCGAGGCGATGGCAAACGAAAAGGCGGTAATTTCAACCGCTGTCGGCGGAACGATTGATTTACTCGGAACGGTCGAGCGAGAATTCAACGGCTTTCAAATATGTGAACGCGGTTTGCTTGCGGCATCGAACGACGCGGAAGGTTTTTTTAACGGCTTGATTTATTTGGCAAAGGATGAAAAGTTGCGGAAAAAATTAGGAGCGGATGGTCAAAGTTTTGTCGAAGCGCAATACGGTAAAGCGCGTTTGGTGAATGATATACAAAATCTCTACCGTGAATTAAGGTAAAATTAAAAACAATATCGCTTGATTTTATGGAAAATTTGTCTTTTAATTAACCCAAATAACTCTTCTCCCCAAAAATGCAGAGTTTTCATCTATAACAAATATCTCTATGTTTCAACTGTCTTCAAATCCTTTTTTGCTTACAACAGGCAGTTTTATCATTTCCGTAGTGCTGACCTATTTAGTGCGCTGGTACGCTCGAAAGCGGAACTTTGTTGCCCCTCCGAAATCAGACCGCTGGCATAAAAAACCGACGGCGATGCTCGGCGGCGCGGCGATTTTTCTGACAACTGTTTTGATGTATTTGCTGTTTGTTCCTCCTACGAAGGAATCAATGGTTATTTTGGCGGGCAGCTCTTTTCTTTTTCTCGTCGGTTTAGTTGACGACATTCGGCGTATTAAACCTTATCAAAAGCTCATCGGGCAATTTATCGGTGTCGGCGTTATCATCGGCTTCGGCTTGGTTTTGCCGTGGACTGATTCAGAGATTTTTAATATCGCCATTACCGCTTTTTGGCTTATCGGTATTACCAACGCGATAAATTTGCTCGACAATATGGACGGGCTTGCCGCCGGAATTTCTGCCATTGCTGCCTTTTCTCTGGCTATCGGCTTCGGTGCGGGCGGACAAACCGTCGAACTGCTTTTGATTTCCGTCTTCGTCGGTGCGTTAATCGGGTTTCTTGTTTTTAATTTTAATCCGGCTTCAATTTTTATGGGCGATTGCGGCTCGATGTTCGTCGGATTTTTTCTGGCGAGTTCTGTCCTTCTTAACCAGGCCGGCGGGCGTTCACGCAGTGTAGTTTCAATTTTAGCTGTTCCGGCTTTGATTTTGTTTGTGCCGATTTTTGATACGACATTCGTCACGGTCTTGAGAAAAATTTGGGGACGCAAGGCTTCGCAAGGCGGGCGCGACCATACTTCGCACCGCCTTGTCGCGCTCGGTTTGTCGGAACGCGCCGCCGTTTTAATGCTTTACGGTTTTGCGCTGCTTGCCGGTTTTATTTCCCTGCTCGTCCGAGAGCTTCAGCCGACGCAGAGTCTTGCCTTGATAGCTTTTTTTGTTTTGGTTCTGACCATCATCGGCGTTTATTTATCAAAAGTAAAAGTTTATGAAGAGCAGCAGGAAGATTTAGCTTTGCAAAACAACGCCGCTTTCGGATTTTTGCTCAATCTTTCACATAAACGCCGCGTTTTTGAAGTCGGCTTAGACGCGGTTTTGATTGCGCTGGCTTATTACGGTTCATATATTTTAATTTTCGGCTCGATTGAAGAAAGCGAAAACTGGGCATTGTTTATAAAATCGCTGCCGATTTTGATTGTGCTGAAACTTTTTTCGTTTCTGCTAGTCGGAGTTTATCGCGGAATCTGGCGTTATACGAGCATCGAAGACCTCGTAACTTTTGCCAAAGGCGTTATTCTCGGCTCTGTTTTGAGCATCCTGGCACTGCTTCTTTTATACCGCTTCCAGCATTTTTCGCGGACGATTTTTATTGTGGATGCGATTCTGCTGCTGACGGCGGTTGCCGGAAGCCGGATGGCTTTTCGCGTTTTCCGTCAATTTCTGCCGACACAGATTTCCAGAGAAGGTCGCAAAGTGTTAATCTACGGTGCGGGAGACGGCGGCGAAATGATTCTGCGCGAACTGAAAAACAACCCCGAATGGAATTACACGCCCGTCGGATTTGTGGACGACGACCCGCTAAAAAAAGACAGGCTCATTCTCGGATTAAAAGTTTATGGCGGAAACGGCTCGCTGGAAAAGATTTGCCGTGAAAATCATGTCGAGGAAATTTTGCTTTCTTCCACGCGCATTTCTCCCGCAAGGCTCAAGGAAATCAGAAAAATTTGCGAGGATGCGGAAGTTTTGCTGAAACGCGCTCTGCTGAAAATCGAGCCGGTGGAATTTGAATAAGTTAAAATTTGTGTCGGATAAATCAATCAAAATTGAAACGCTTGCGGCTCGTGCGGCTTTGCTCGCAGCGGGATTAGTTTTTTTTATTTGCGCTTCTTATTTCGTGCGCTGGTATTTTGCCGCTTCGATTGCCTTGCACACGGATTACAGGGAGGTCGCCGATTTTGCCGTCCGTCTTGCTCCGAGCGACCCGCAGACACACTATACTTCGGCGGTTTTGTCCGGAAAAATTTTCGCGCCCGAAGATTTAACGAAATCTTTGTCCGAATACGAAACGGCAGTTGCGCTTGCGCCGAATGATTTTCGCCTGTGGCTCGCTCTAGGAAGAGCGCGTGAGGGCGTCGGCACTGCGGCGGGCGCAGAGCTTGCGCTCAGAAAAGCACTCGAACTTGCGCCGAATTACAGCCAAGTCAGATGGACGCTCGGAAATATTTTGCTCCGGCAAGGCAAAACGAGCGAAGGCTTTGCCGAAATTCGCAACGCGGCGCAAAGCGACCAGACATTTGTTAACCCCGTGATTGTTACTGCTTGGCAAATTTTCGACGGCAATATTGCGCAGGTCAAGCAATACGTCGGCGATTCCCAACAAACAAATTTTGCCTTAGCAATTTTTCTGGCAAAACAGAAACGCTTCGATGAAGCCGTCGAAATTTGGAATGCTCTGCCCGCCGAAGAAAAGAAAACGACATTCAAGGAAACAGGCGAACAGCTTTACGCGGAAATGCTGGCGGCAAAAAAATATCGTAACGCTTTGCAGATTCGTTCGCAAATCAGCGGGTTGCAGACGGCACAACCGGTAGCCGGACAAATCGTCAATGGCGGTTTTGAAGAGGAAGTAAAGACAAAGGATGTCGGTGTTTTCGAGTGGCAAATCGCCGACGGTTTTAAGCCGCAAATCGGTTTTGACGACGTGCAGAAGCGAAGCGGAAACCGAAGCCTCGTCATCATTTTCAATTCGCCGGACGGCAAGGATTTTCGCGGAATCTCGCAAACCGTTGCTGTCGAAGCCGGAAAAACTTATAAATTTGAGACATTTTACAAATCTGAATTGAAAACTTCCGCCGCGCTCGACTGGGAAATTGTGGACGCGACGGACGGGAAAATTTTAGCAACAACCGGCACGACATCCACGAATGCGGATTGGATAAGTTTAAAGGCGGAATTTACCGCCGCAAATACCGAAGCCGTTACGCTTCGGCTAGCGCGTGAAGCCTGTAAATTAACCGTTTGTCCGATTTCGGGCAAAGTTTGGTTTGATGATTTTTCAATCAATCAATAAGAATAGAAGGAATCTGCCTCGTTTCGCGTTACTTTTTCTATTGTTTTCCGAAAACAGGGGCGCAAAGAATTTCATAAATTTAACGGAAAATTAAAACGCTCGTTTATCACTAAAAATGTCTGAACAGCAGCAAATTTCAAATTCTTCCGATTGGCTGGACGCGGCAGCCGCGGACGAAGAACCTTCGCGCCTGAGTGGAATCGTCTTTTCTCTGCTCTGCGCGATACCGATTTTTTCGGCGGTCGCTTTCGGCGCGGTCGATACTTGGGCTTTAGGTCTGCTTTCCGTATTCACTTTTTTACTTGCGGCTTTTTGGCTAGCGGATGCGTGGCTGAAAAAAGAGTTTTGCTTTAATTCCTCCGTCATACAGATACCTTTGGCGGGACTGATTTTGATTGGCATAATTCAGCTTTTACCGCTTCGTAGCGCGAATATACCGAGCGAGGTGCTGTCAGTTCCAGCGACCGATTCACTCTCGATTGCTCCGTTTGCGACGCGGCTCGCCGTCGCTCAACTGCTCATATATCTCGTCTTTTTTGCTGCTGCACTCGCCTTCGTCAACAATAAAAAACGTCTGCGGAAAGTTGTTTTTGTCATCATCATCTTCGGCTCGCTGATGGCATTTTTCGGTATTTTGCAGCGTCTTGCCAACACGGATGCGATTTACGGTCTGCGCCCGTCGCCGCAAGCTCTTCCGTTTGCTTCATTTATTAACCAGCACCATTTTGCCGCGTTTATGGAAATGACCATCGGCATTACGCTAGCCCTCATTTTCGGACAGGCAACAAAAAAAGACAAGCAAATTCTTTTGATTATTGCCGTTGTCTTGATGGGAATTGCCATATTGCTGACAGGTTCGCGCGGCGGATTATTAAGTTTGTTGGGAGTTGTCGGGTTTCTCGTGACGGCAAATCTGCTCGGGAAAACGAAAAACGCCGAAAGTTCGGGCGGCGAAGAAAACCAGAATAACTTTCGCCGTAATTTCGCATTTATCACAGGCGGTTTGGCACTGATGCTGGTTTTGTTTGGCGCGGTTTTGCTGCTCGGCGGCGACGAATCGTTGCTCAGAGGAATCGGTCTGCAGGCAAATCAGTTGGATATAAGCAACGGCAGGAGTCATTTCTGGCAAATTGCTTTGAAAATTTTTATCGCTTATCCGATTTTCGGTGCGGGACTCGATTCATTCGGTACGGCTTTTACCGGCTACGACACCTGGAACGGCAGTCTTCGCGTCGAACAAGTGCATAACGATTATTTGCAGATTTTGGCGGAAGCGGGAATAATGGGATTTGCCTGCGTCGCAGGATTTATTTTTCTGCTTTTCAAACAGAGCCTGCAAATCATCGGCACGGCGAGCGACAATTTTCGTCGCAGTGCGGCAATCGGCGCATTAGCCGGTTGTTTCGGCGTTTTGGTTCACAGCTTTTTCGATTTTCCCCTGCGCACGACCGCCAACGCATTCTTTTTTCTGATGCTTGTCGTCATCGCAACGGCTTCGATTTATTATCCGAAATCTTACCGCAAGGAACGTAGGTCGAGCGCGTGAAATTTTATCGGTCGGGGACGACATTGACTAAGCCGTTTTCAAAAAACAGCCGCATAATCCAGACATTTGATTTGTTCGGATTAAACTGGATTTTTTTCAAAATTCCGCTCAGAATAACTTCTTTTCCGATGTTTTCCGTAATGCTGAAATTTTCTTTCAGCCTGAGATACTCAAACGAGTAAATCGCCGTTCCCGCCTGATTGGTTGCTGTTAGGCGCAAAACATTTTTCTGCTGCTTTGAGCGGCATACGTAATTTAGCCTGCCTTCGCAATCGTCCGAAATTTCGCGGCTCGGCATAAAAAATTCCTTTTCCAAAAATCCATTTGCCGCTTTTTCGAGTTCGATTCGCACTTTTGCTTCTTCCGGTTTTTTGCCTGCCGACGACGCTTCGACAATTTTTCCCGCCAAAGAATAAAGAAGAATATAACGCAGCCGCGCAATTTGCCTTTTGCTATTTTCAGTTTTAATTTTTGTCAAATATCCACCTGCCATCGACCGGCTCTTTTCCCAATTTTCAGCTTGGACGGCATCGATTAAATTTCTCCAATCAGCATCGGGAATTTCCTTAACGGTTTGAAACTGCGCTTGTTTTGAAGCATTTGAATTAACCGGCGGCTTACTTTTTTGGGAAAAACAAACGACCGCCGAAAGACAAAATAAAATCACTAAAAGAACGGCTTTTTTCATAAAGCGAGTTTAGCGGACTTTTACCGAGACATTTTTTTTGCCGCACGGCGCGTCGAACGTAACCGTGTAGATGCCTTTGTTTGAACTGATTGATTTGACGACGAAAAACGCCCGCCCGGATTGCGCTCCGATGTCAGGTTCGAGCGTAACTTCGATGTCGTTCGGGCTGCTTGACGAAGCCATAAGCTGCTTCAAATTGCCCGCCTCTTCAAATCCGACCAGAATTCCTAAATTTCCGCCGCCCTTTACCAGCGAGATATTTTCTTGGCTGACGGTTATTTTACATTGCGCTGTTTCTTCGCTCTGCAAGTCGGATTTTTTTTCAGATATAACACGCTGTCTTCTCGTTACCGACTTACTCTTATTCTCGAGCGGTTCTTCTTCGGCTACGTTTTCATCGGGTTTGACTTCCAGTTTCGCAGTTTCGGATTTTGGAACGATAATGACAACCGGCTCGAACAACGGTTTTGAAGATTTATCGGATGTTGTTACAGGGTTTTGATTTTCAATTGTCGGTTTCTTTTCCGTATTCGATTCAGTCGGTAAGACAGCCGGAGAAATTTTCGTCTTCAGTTCAGGTGTCGATTTTTTTTCCGCGTCAGCCGCTGCAGTTTGTTCAGCAGCCAGACTCGGCGAAAATTTAGTTACTGTTTTTAATTCCGTCGAAATTTTGGGCGTTGCTTTCAATTCCGGCGCTGGCGAAGTTTGAGCGGCTGGAATTTCCTTGACGGATTTTTGGGCAACGGCTTGGGCTTGTTCGGTTCGAGTAATCGGCTCGGCACTCGTGGTAACGGGTTTTGCGCCGATTTTTTGGTCTAAACCGTCAAGACTGCCGTTGAGTTTTTGATACACCAATTCGATGACGATTCGTTTTGCGCCATCCTGTTCGCCGTTTGTATAGCTTTTGATATAAGCGTCGAGTGCTTCTTTTGATTTTCCGTCCGCGTCAAGTGCCGAGCCGAGCCGCCAGAGACTTCCGCGCCACCACGCGCTTTTTTCCGGCAAAACACTGACGGCGCGTTTTAGGCGGACGACTGCTTCGCCTGTCCTGCCTTGCCGGTAAAGCGTCCAGCCGCTGATTTCCTCGATTCTGCCGCGTAAGATATTCAAAAGCGTCTGGCGCGGAATGTCCGGGACAATAATGAGTTGACCGCGAATCATAGCAATCTGGCGGCTGTCGTAAAGCTCGTCGGCTAAAATTGCCGCCGAAGGATTTGCCACGTCCATTGCCGAATCAACTCCGCCGACCGCCGCTTTCGTCAATTCCAATACCTTCGGCAAAGCCTTTTTGTTTTCAAGGAGTCGGTTGGCGACGAAAATTTGGCGATGCACTTTCATTTTGTCATCGCCTTTTAGGAATTCGTCCGCTGCCTCCGAAACAGCAGATTCGTTCGCATCAGCCGATTCGAGCTTTTGTGAAAACTCCAGCAGAGATTTGATTTTGTCAGCATTTTCAGAACTGTCCGCCGCGAGCAGCTCAAAAATACTGGCGCGGCGTTCAAGCGAGAGCAGCTCGATAAAGTTTTTTGCTTCGACGAGAACGCGACCGCCGAGCCGTGTTTGCAGGAGACCTTCTTTGAGCGTGAAACTTTTTTTCAGTTCTTCGGCGGCTTCGCGGTAAAAACCGGCGGCTAATCTGACGGACGCAATTTCATAATCGAGTGTCGGAAAATTTCCGTATTGTCTTGCCGTCAGCAAAGCCTTTTCCGCATCGAGCGGACGTTTTTGGAGCAGAAGTCCACGCGCCAAGGCAATATGCGCCCAAGTGTAGCGCGGCTCGACGGTCACCGCTTTTTGCGCCAGCTCGACCGCTTTCGCGCCATCTTCGTGCGCCGCATACCAATACGCTGCGCCAACGAGCAGCGGCAGATTATTCGGATTTTTTTCAAGTAATTTCACCGTTTCTGCTTCTGCTTCTGTTCGTTTACCGGCATCGAAAAGCGAGAGTGCCAGACCTGTCAGCGCCGCCGCGTCAGATTCGTCTTTCGCCAAAATTTCACGATATAGCCGGATTGCGTCGTCGGTTTTACCAGTAGCGCGTTTCATTTCCGCCAAACTTCTTTTGGAAACCGTCGAATTTGCATCGAGTTCGAGGGCTTTGGCATAAGCGTTTGCCGCTTCATCCAATTGAAAATTCAAACGGCTGGCAAGCCCCAATGTTTGATACGCGGCAGGCAGATTCGGATTTATGGCAATGGCTTTGTCGGCAAGCCTTCGGGCTTCGGCGGCATTTTCCGTTCCAATGTAAAAGGTTGCCAGACCGAGAAGCTGATTGGCATTGCCTTGGACTTTTTGCTCAACTAATCGAGCGACTTCGATTGCCTTTGCCTGTTGTCCCCGAAAAAAAAGATTGGTTGGAATTTGCAGAAGAATTTCGGTAAAAAGTTTGTCTGAAACAGGATTCGGCGCGTCTTTGACGGCAAGCTTAAAAAACTCGATTCCGCTCGCCGTATCGTTCAGACGCAATTTTTCGTCGGCGATTTCGGCGCGTGCGCTGACAACGAGTTCCAAAGCGCGAGTTTTTTCATTCGACTTCGAAAAATTTTCAACGAATTTCTGTAAAGCGGCGATTCTTTCCGCCGCATTCTTTTGACCGACGGCTTTTTCAAACTCGGCTTTTTCATTGCCGACGTTTGCGGCGATTGGCTTGGCAGGACTTGCAGTTCTTTTCGTCGGTTTTGGTTTTTGTGCGAAAGTTGTGAACGAAAATAAAATTAAAAAAAATAAAACTGCTAATTTCTTCATAAAAATTTTGGTATTTTAAGTATTGCGTTTATATTCTGAAAATAATACCACGAAATTGCATTTATCATCTGACGGTTTTATGCTCGAAATATGAACGAACTCGACAAAGTATGGACGCGAATGATAAATGAAGCACTCGAAAAGGCGCGTGCCGAAGGAAGCAGCGACGTTGCTGAATACCTCACGCTGAAGGCAACAAATGATAAAATTCGCCAGGCAAGCGTCGAATGGCTGTTCGATTCGATGCTGGAAATTGCTGCATTTGCCAATCGAAACAATGCAGGCGTAATGATTGAAAATGAAAACCCGCATCAATTTGCGTTCAAAAATGCAAATCTGGTCGGCTCGCTCCTGCGCTTTCGTCAAGGCGTAAGATGTCTGACTACCGAAGCGGGTTGGACGCGCACTCCGAACGACGGTTTTATGCGCGGTGGTGCGCTCGCCTGTGCAAGAATTTCGCATTTTGGCATTTCCAGACACAACGCCGAGCTTCTT
>DATLXD010000182.1:0-4129 GCA_035575965.1 Pyrinomonadaceae bacterium
TGCGGCTTGCGTATTTTGCCTAGAATGTAAATACATTTGCCCAACTAAAAACATTTGTCGCACTTTTGCCGCATACCTGTAAAATATCACCCACGCCCGTTCCGCCTTTGACAAGCCAGAAAGTTCCATGCGTCGTTTGGCTGCAAGTCGGGCGAGTGCCGAGCGAATCAAGTTGAAATGTATTTGCTTTGAAATTTTTATCTAAACTTAAACCCAGAGCGGTTGCGGTGAATTTACTGCGAGTTACACCGTCAGAATTGCGCCCGAAATAAAAACCGTTAGGCATCCAAAGTTGTTTTGCGCCTTCCGCCGCCACCGCGCCCGAAAATGCCAAAACCGTATAATCGGTTGAATTATTATTTCGCTGCTGTTCCCCGTATTGAAGCGCATACCAGCCGGGCGCAGGTTGTCCGCCGTTGGCGTAGGTTAAGACATACGACAAAGCCGGATTGTGCGGCGGATTTCCGCCTGCTTCATCCGAGTTACCGAAACCCATTATAACAGGCAATGCCGGATTGCCGCCTTGCCCGATTTGAACTGTTGTATAACCGTTATTACTAGCAAAACCGCCGTTTTCGTTTGGCGGCAAACTCGAGGTTTTTATTCCCGAAGTCAATAAAGTTTTTCCTTCGCCGCCCGATGCCAGCATTGTTGCGCCTTTGTTGTATTCGGCACTAAAACCATTTCCGGGAATGCCGCCAAACCAACTCGATTGTGAAGACAAAATATTTGACGGTTGACCTCCTTCACCGTATTCGCCCGTATAAGTCGATTGATTAACGCCGCCCAAAACCGAATACGAACCGCCGTTTTCATTGCCTGCGCTGTGATTGCCTTCATACACATTGCCTAAAAAGGAAGTATCGTAAAATCCCCAGCCGCGATTCACATTTGAATCATTATTCTTAATATTTACTTGATTCGAGTTCGTGCCTCTTAAGTAAATGCCGTGTCCTTTGTTGCCATGGATGAAGTTTCGCGTAACATTTGCATTGTTCACATTTGGCTCATTGCCGAGAAATCCCGCCGCTTTTCCCGAATCTAAATTTATACCGTTGCCGCTAAAATTTGAGATATAAACATTGCGGATTTCAACTTGAGCGTTCGCCTCAATGCCGTGAAAGGTATTAAACCGCACCGCAACATTTCTGCGCGGCGCAAGCGCTGTGATTGTCGCATCACCCAAAAAATACGGAACTATTGCGGGAGTGCCGTCCATATTTTTTATCGTGACCGTGTAATTATTGACTACCGAATCAATCAGATAATCAACTCTGTTAATATGAATGGTCGCGCCGACGAGCCAGTTTTCAAAAACAGCATTAGCGGTTTTTCTGACGATATTCGACGGAGTTTTCGACGCATTGCCAAAGGCATTAAAACGGTATCCGCTTAAGCCTCTGCGGGTTATTTTTATCGAAGTTCCCGTTAAGGGAGGCGCGGCAAACCGTCTGTCTAATTTGAATTGCGTAGAACTGACAACTTCTTTAATCAAGTAATTTACATAATTTATTGTTACGCCCGCCAACAAAAACGAATTGTCAACTGTTCCGCTCGTTAAGGTTACGGTATCCGAGCCGCTTGCCAAATTTCCGGTCAGCGAGACGGTCGGGAGTATTCCGATTGTCCATTCGGACTGACCCATCGTAAAAGTTGTTCCTTCCGGGAAGCCTCGATACGGGTCTAATGCTTCACCCGTCAGGCGCGTGATTTTGTTTCCGTCAATATCAATCGTGTGAGTCGGCAGAACTGCAGCGTGTGTGCCGCCGAGCAGATAAATGTCGGAGATTTTCGACCACTGCGAAGTCGAATCGGAAAGAAAAAAAGCCGATTGATTGGTTATCGTTTGATAAGCAGTTGTCGAAAGCGTCGCTTGTGTCGCCGATTGAACAGATAAAATTTTCGCTGTCAGATTCGGTGCATTTTGATTGATGCCCGCGCCGAAAACAATGACATTTTCTCCGACATCAGCAGCAGTAAAATTCAAATCCGCTTTGAGAATCGCACTGCCCTGTATCATCGAAGCGTTTCTCGCTTCTCGTTCAGTCGAGTAACCTTCAAAAACAAAACCCTTTTTGTTGTCCGCAAAACGAATTACGGTTGCGGAAAACCAGCCTTTGCCACCTACACCTTCAACGTCGGAACTGCTGCGAACGTGAATTTCCTTTGACGAATAATAAATTCTGCCTGCGCCGAAACGAAACTTTGCCGATGTCTTGTAGGTTGCGCCGTAACCTGAAGTCAAATCAACCGTGTCAAACATTAGTTGAATCGCGTTTGAGTCGTCCGTCACGTTGTCACCGACCGCGCCGAACCATTCAGGATAAACGACATCATTTGCGCCGAGTATTTTTAGTTGATTGGTGTTTGCAAATCCGCTGAAGATATTTGTTCTATCCGCTTTTATCTGCCCATAAATTACTAAAGCGCAGCCCGCTTGCCGGACGATTTTACCGCCGCCGGTAAATTCTAAATTTAGATTTTTCGGAACGGTTATAGGATTTGCGCAATTGAGGTTGCCGTTGACCTCAAGCAGTTTTTGACCGGTTCCGATTGTTTTAACCGCGTCTGCCAAACTCGGGTAATCTTGAGTTTCGACGCTCCGGTTGCTGCCTGCGCCGCCTGCATTTGAACCGGTCGAAGTTGTTAGTAGTTCGATACCGTTCAAATCAACCTTTTTCCCCGCGCAAGTAATAAATTTAATACCGCCTTCATCAACCTGAATCTCTGCCTTGACGGTGGAATTAGGACAGGTTTGATAAACCGGCGGCGTTTTTTGTGAATAGGCAAAATTACAACTTGAAATGGTTATAAACGAGACTAGTAATAATAAATAAGTATTTTTTTTCATTTTTTATTCTTTTGTTAAAATAATACACGATAAATCGTGAACTCTGAACACAGACAAATTAAAGTTTAGACTCTGAACGATGACATAGCCGTATTTATTTTGGCAGTTGCAGCAAGAAAACAGTGTTATTCTGCTTACGCAAAACAGTTAAATCTCCGCCGTGCTGCACGGAGATTTTATGGGCTATCGAAAGCCCAAGCCCGACACCTTTTTCCTTGGTTGTAAAAAAAGGGTCAAAAATCTTTGGTAATATCTTTTCGTCAATTCCTTCGCCGATGTCTCGGACTTCAACAATACAAAAATTTTCGTTCTCCGTTGTTCGGAAGGTCAGCCGCCCGCCTTTGGACATTGCTTGCAGAGAATTGAGAGCCAAATTGAATAAAACTTGTTTGATTTGTTCGCCGTCAACCGATACCTTCGACAATTTTTTTTGCAGCTCTCTCTCGACGACGACCGACTGCGACGCGGCTTGTTTTTCAATGAGCGAGGCGACCGATTCAACTATTTTATTCAAATCATTCGCCTTGACTGAAAGCGTCGCGGGACGCGCAAAGCGCAGAAATTCACCGACCAGTTTATCCAATCTTTCGATTTCCCTTTTGGCTAAATCGGCAAATTCGCGGCGCGGGCTTTCGGGCGCGAGTTCGTCTTCCAAAATTTCAACCGCGCCTTTAATCGAGCCTAAAGGATTGCGAACCTCGTGGACGATTCCGGCTGACAATTCACCCAAAGCCGCGAGTTTTTCGGCTTGCAGAAGCTGTTCAAAAGTTTTTTGCAGTTCGTTGTAAGCCTGCTGCTTGTCGGCGGCACTTCGCTCGGCACGTTCCCGCGCCTGACTGAGCCGGTCGCCGAGTGCGCCCATTATACCGCCGACTAAATTGAATATGACGATTTCGGCGTATTGGTTGATTGAATAATCGAAATGCCCGTGCTGCCAGTGCAGGAAAATGTGCGGGATATAAACAAGTGTCGTGAAAAGCGAAGCGGCAAGCCCGCCGCGAAGCCCGAAAAGAAGCGCGGCGGCGATAATCGGGATGTAATAGAGACGCTGGTAAATCTCGTGCCAGACGATTTGGTCGAGCGGCGTGAGAAAATGCAGAACGGTAACGAGGATGATTGAGGCGGCAATTATCAGCGACACGGAAACGCGCAGACGCGGCGAGACGGCGAAAAAAGTTTGTGCGGCGGAATGAGGATTTTCCTCCGCGTCTCCCTTTTTCCGCGTCTCTCTTTCTGCAGCATTATTCGAGTCCATATTTCTGAGTTCGGTATATTAAC
>DATLXD010000183.1:0-1587 GCA_035575965.1 Pyrinomonadaceae bacterium
AAACCGCTTGCCAGACAAGTTTCAAACGAAACGACCGACCAATGCGGCGCGTTTAATTCGCCGGAAAAATCTTCATTTGAAGCGACCTTTGTCGGCGAGGCAACATCGGTTTTTCGGGCAGCAGCCGTTTCATCCGATTTTTGATTTTCTTCGCTTTCTGTTTCCATTTTTATCATCTTAAGGTAGATTCTACAACCGTTTCAGCAATTTTGTTGTTGCCCGAACTTTAACATAAGAGTCGCAGGTTGTAAAAATTTTTAACAAAGTTGAAATTTCAAAATCGGGAAATGCGAATTTGATTGACAATCGCTTCGTGTATAAATTAAAAAATGTTTGGTAAAATCAGTGCGAATAACAAAGCGGACAAGTATGAATTTTATTCAAACAATTTTCCTGACAGGTTTTCCCGGCTTTATTGCCGAAAGGCTCGTCAAGCGTCTGGCAAACCGCGACACGAAATTTTTTCTGCTCGTGCAGAAACAATTTGTCGAAAAAGCGATGCGAGCCGCCGGAGAAATTGCCGCAGGAACAAACACTCCGATTGAAAACTTCGCGCTCGTCGAAGGCGACATTACGCAGGAAAATCTCGGTATCAACGAAGAAAAATTGCAAACAATTTACGAATCCGCGACCGACGTTTATCATTTGGCGGCGATTTATGATTTAGCGGTCAGGAAAGAAATTGCATTTCGGGTAAATGTCGAAGGCACGAAAAATGTCAACGAATTTGTCAAAAAGTTACAGAAATTGCGTCGTTACAATTATGTTTCGACTTGCTATGTCGCCGGACTTCGCACGGGCGAAATTTTAGAAAGCGAACTCGAACACGACGCGGGCTTTCGCAATTTTTACGAAGAAACGAAGTATCTGGCGGAACGTGAAGTTGAAAAATTGAAAGAAGACGAGACTCCGCTGACGATTTTTCGACCGTCGGTTGTCGTCGGCGATTCGGAGACGGGCGAGACTGCGAAATATGACGGAATTTATTATCTGATAAATTATTTGCGAAAAGCTCCGCATTTGTTTCGTTTTACCAATGTCGGCAACAAGAACGTAAAATTAAATCTCGTTCCGGTAGATTTTGTTGTCGAAGCAATCGCGCGTCTGGCAAAAGATGAACGCGCGATTGGAAAAACGATTGCGCTTGCCGACCCGAATCCGCTGACGACGGAAGATATTTTCGACACGCTCGCCGAAGCGATGACCGGCAAAAAATCCGTCGTCAAACCGCCGCCGAGCGTTGTTGAAAACTTTTTGATGCTGCCGCTCACGCCTTTGTTAAGCGGTTTGCCGCATTCCGGCGTGCCGTATTTTTTCGTGCCGCAAACTTACGATACGAGCGTTGCCGACGGGCTTCTTTTAGCGCACGATGTTGCGTGTCCGAACTTTAAATCCTATGTCGGGAATCTACTAAAATTTGTCGAGAAACATCCAAAATTATAAACAAAAAATTTTAGTCCAAGGTCTGAAATCTTTTTAATTTGAGTTTTTCACCCGGTCAATTCATTATCTTAGTTGTTTTAATAAACTTTGAACTTTGGACATTAAACTTTGGACACAAAAATAAAATGCGTCGGCGTAGTTGTT
>DATLXD010000184.1:0-1782 GCA_035575965.1 Pyrinomonadaceae bacterium
CATATCAATTAAAACGGTAATTGGCTGTTTTTAATTTTGCCTGCAAATATTCGATAATAAAACAAATGAGAAAATTTTTTATCGCAATTGCCGGAGTTTTAGCTTTTGTTTTGCTCGCCATTTTGATTGCGATTCTGGTTAATGAAAATGATAAAACCGTGATTGAAAAATACGTTAAAAACGAGAATCTGCCGACGATAAAAACAGATTGGAAAGGAACGCCGGTTGATGAAAAAGGTAGATTTGTTAATCACGAATTTCCTTTTTTGCCGAAGGTAAAAGATTTGCTCAAGTGGCAAATAAGCGGCAATCCGCAAAAAGAGGAAAAGCAAAATGATGCGACAAGACTCGCTGTTTTAGACCCGACCGAATTTTTAGAAAGCGAAAAAGATGGAATTTTATGGCTCGGACACGCTTCGTTTTTTATTCGGCTAAACGGCAAAAGCATTTTGCTTGACCCGATTTTCGGCAAACCGCCACTCGTTAAAACTTTTGTCGATGTTCCTTCGCTACTTGAAAAAATAAAAAGAGTTGATTATGTTTTGCTTTCGCACGACCACCGCGACCATTGTGATGAAGAATCAATCCGGCAAATCGCGCAAAAGTTTCCCGAGGCGAAATTTTACGGCGGTTTGCTAATGGAAGAGCTTTTACGAGATTGGACGACCGTAGCCAACGAAGTGCAGACTGCCGGATGGTTTCAGCAATTCAAATTGCCGGACGAAAATTTGAAAATTTATTTTTTGCCTGTTCGTCATTGGTGCAGGCGCGGGCTTTTCGACACAAACGAAAGACTTTGGGGCGGTTACGTCGTTCAAGGCGCGGGCAAAACAATTTATTTTAGCGGCGATTCCGGTTACGGCTCGCACTACAAGGAAGCCGCTGAGCTTTTTCCCGACATCGATTATTTTTTAATCGGCATCGGTGCATACAAACCGCGTTGGTTTATGGAGCCGAATCACAATTCGCCCGAAGACGCGGTACAAGCGTTTATTGACGCGCGGGCGAAATTTCTTGTTCCGATGCACTTCGGACGTTTCGATTTGTCGGACGAACCGCCGGGCGAGCCTTTGAGATTATTAAAGGAAAAGACTCAGGAAATGAATCTTTCAGATAAAATCAAAGCGTTGAATATCAATGAAAGTTTAATTTTTTGAAACCGCAGAATAGTCGAAACGATGAGTCAGGAATGATGACGCGATGAATGTTTAGGATTTTAATCTATCATTCATCATTTCTAATTCATCATTATTAATATCTGTGGTTAAATCTTTCTTTATGAACTTTCCAAACTCGAAATCAATCATTGTTTTCTCCGTTCTAATTTTCCTATTTGTTATGAAAACACCGGCGCAAAGCGAATCGAAAAATGTCCCGCAGGATTGGCTGACTTTCACCGAACAAACCGATTATCGAAAAACTCCGCGTTACGATGAAACCCTCGCTTACAGCCAAAAATTAGACAAGGCTTCGGACAAAATCGTTTATAAATCGTTCGTCAAAAGCGGCGAAGACAGAGATTTGCCTTTGCTGATTGCTTCAAACGACAAAACTTTTACGCCTGAATCTGCGCGTAAAAAAGGCAAAGCCGTTGTTTTGATTCAAGCCTGCATACACGCGGGCGAATCCGATGGCAAAGATGCGGGACTTGCGCTTCTGCGCGACGTTGCAATTACAAAAACTCGCGCGGATTTACTGAAAGATGTCGTGATTCTTTTTGTGCCGATTTACAACGTGGACGGACACGAAAATTTCAATGCTTACAATCGCATCAACCAAAAC
>DATLXD010000185.1:0-5873 GCA_035575965.1 Pyrinomonadaceae bacterium
GCGCACGTCTTTCATCAAGCCGTCAGTTTCTTCGCGTGTGGCGACGTTTTGAATTTCAAAACGGTAAATTTCGTATTCGGGCGGGCGATACGAACGCGCCGAAACGCTGATTCGATTGACGGCTAAAAATTTGTTCGGCTCGTCCGGGCGGACGGCGACGAGCTGTGAATCGGTGGTTGTAATCGTTGCCGAACTCGCATTGGTCGTTAAACCGATGCGGATAACCGGTTCAGCCGCCAGATAAAAATATTCATGTTCAAAAGCTAAGATGTTGGAAGCAGAAAAAACGAAAACGAACGAAAAAAGTAAGATGTAGCGTAGATTCATAATTTTTATGATAGCAAAGTAATGCAGGTTTTCGACAAAAAGTAAGATGTTCTAT
This sequence comes from Pyrinomonadaceae bacterium, assembly GCA_035575965.1. Taxonomy (GTDB): domain Bacteria; phylum Acidobacteriota; class Blastocatellia; order Pyrinomonadales; family Pyrinomonadaceae. The sequence continues at coordinate 383 of DATLXD010000185.1, forward strand.
AATTCTATTAAAGATGCACAAAGCACGACAAACAACCGATTCGCTTTTGATGATTCGCCCCGCGAATTGCGGATTTAACCTGCAAACCGCCGCGTCGAATTCTTTTCAAAAACAACCTGAGAAACTCTCTGCTGAAGAGATTAAAGCGCAGGCGGTAAAAGAATTTGATAATCTGGTCAAACTCCTGCGCCGTCACGACATCAACATCATTGTCGTCGAAGACACGCCCGCGCCCGCCAAACCCGACGCTGTTTTCCCAAACAATTGGGTGAGCTTTCACCACGACGGCACGGTTTTTCTTTATCCGATGCTGTCCGAAAAAAGAAACACGGAACGCCGTGCCGACATTATTGAAAATCTCAAACAGCATTTTCAAATCCGCGAAACGGTTGAATTGAGCAATGGCGAAAATCAAATTTTGGAAGGCACGGGAAGTATGGTTTGTGACCACGCAAACAAAATTATCTACGCTTGTCTGTCGCCGCGCACCGATAAAATTTTGCTGGAAAAATTTTCTTCGCTGATTGGTTACGAGCCGATAACATTCGTTTGTCTGGACGCGGCGGGCGCAGAAATTTATCACACAAACGTCGTAATGTGCGTTGGCGAAAAGTTGGCAATTATTTGTTTGGATACAATCAAAAATTTTACGGAGAGAAATTTGGTAAGGGAAACTTTGATAAAAACAAACCACGAAATCATGGAAATTACGCTCGAACAAATGAATCAATTTGCCGGAAACATGCTGGAAGTTCGGAATAATCAAGGAAAGAATTATCTGTTGATGTCGGCTTCGGCGCACGAATCCCTAAACGAAAATCAACTGAAACAAATACAGAAATATGCGGAAATTTTGTCGGCAGATATAAAAACTATCGAAGCCGTTGGCGGCGGAAGCGTCAGGTGTATGTTGGCAGAGATTTTTTGCGAGAAGAGAAATTAGGTGACCGGAAGTGGGTGTTAAATGATTAGAAAAACCAAAACCTAACACCTATTACCTACCACCTAATTTCCTTCCGCCTTCAACCATTCATTTTTCAATTTCGCAATCGCAATCTCCTTATGTTTCGCCTCAACTTCAATCCACGGCGCAAAGCGAAAAACTTCCGGCATATCGAAAATCAAATCGTGGTGCGCGCGGTCTTGAAACCGCTCGCGTCCGTTGGAAATATGGACAAGCTGGTTTTCGGGATTTTTCCAGGTTTCACGCGCCGCCCAAAAGGTTTCTTCGACGCTTTGGTTGTTATAATCGTCGAGCTTTTCGCGGCAGATGTGATGGTGCGCGTCGAAAACCATCGGCACGTTTGCGCGTCGGCAAACTTCTAAAATCTGCGCTGAAGAATATGAGTATTCGTCGTTTTCAAAGGCGATGCGCGAACGGATTTCGTCCGGCAGTTTTTCAATCGAATCAACCAGCTTATCAATCCTGTCGCCTTTGCCGCCGTGAATGTTCATCACCGCCCATTCCGAGCGCGGCTGTTCGAGCAAATCCATCGTTTTCGCGTGCATTTTCAAAATTTTTATACTGTTTTTGATGACGCTTTCCGAGTCGGAACTTAAAACGACGAATTGGTCTGGATGAAGCACAAGGCGAATGTTTTTTTGTAAAGCGTCTTTCCCGATTCGGGAAAGCGGCGCGGCGAATTCTTCTAAAATTTCCGCGCCGCTTTCCTCGTCTGAAAAAGGAAAAAGTCCTGAAGTTATTCGATATAAATGAATACCGTTTGCCGTGCAGAATTCAATTGCCAGATTTAAACGATTGATATTCTCCTGATAAAGTGCGCGGAGCATTTCGCGCTGCGTCGGCTCGTCAAACGACAAAAGCCGTTTGCGCGTAACGGTTTTGTAACGCACTGCGTCGGTCGTCGTAATGCAAACCAAGCCGAGCTTGCTTTTGACCGATTGAGTTTCAGCTTTCATAAATATATTTTAACAGGAAAATAGGACGCGGATTTAAAGCAAAGCAAGATTAAAAATTAAGACAGTGAACTAAAAATAATGATTTTACCGCAGAGGCATAGAGCAAACGCAGAGAAAACTCGGCGAAACGCGGCGTAATCTGTGCGTCTCGGCAGTAAAAGATTTGTTCGAGTTTCTTTTTTAATTTTGTATTGAATTTATCCGTGTTTCGCTTCTTTTTTACTTTTCCAGCGCATTAAAAATAAACGGAAACGTCCCGAAAGTTTGCCCGCGATGCTGCGGACGAAACGCGAAAAGGATGATTTTTCCTTTGCCGTAATTTGTTTCGGCAAGCGCGGTTTTACCGTTCATAAATTTTTCGCCCAGCATATAACCGGAAAGGAGCGCGTCTTTTTCGGCGTATTCGGCAACTGATTTGACTTTGCTTTTATCCGAAATTTCAAATGCTGAACTGTTGATAAAATATGCCGTCGTTTCTCCTTTCAAATTTTTCGCCAATGAATTTTTTGTATCGACATTTATCCGAACAACCGAACCCGGATTATAAAATTCATTGCGCTTTAATCCGTCCAAAACATTTTTCATCGGTAGATTAAATCGTTTGATGACAAGTTCGCAACTGTCGTCAAAGCAAATCAATTTTCCGCCGTTCTCAACATATCTCTTTAAATTCTCGACGCCTTTTTCGGTAATTCCGCCAGTAAATTGTTCGGGGTAACGCTCTTTATTTAAACCTTTGACAATCGTGTTTTCGTTATCGGCTGGCAGAATTATCTGGTCAAAATCAAGATTGTTTTTACGAAAATCCTCATCGGAAATTGATGAAAAAGGAATTTGAAACGTATCAAAAACGAGGCGCGTCCAGCCTTCGTCCATCGAAGACGTGAAACCTTTGTAGAGACCGATTTTCCGGTTGGTTTTGAGCGGATTAGGCAGTTTTGCAAACGCTTCCTTGTTCGGCGAAAGATTCAAAACTTGTCTGGCTTGATTGATGTTTGCAATTTTCCGTAAAGTATTTTGATACTTGCTGAAATCCTTGATTTGCCACGCCGCCGCAGTTTCTACGCCCATTTGCCAAGGTAGCGTCCAGCCCGCGACATCATACGGAACTTCCGCTTCGCCTTTTTCGTTCAGGCGCGACGGATAAACTTGTCGTTCAAACAAACTCAAGACGTTATTTTTCTGCGGTTGATTCGCCAAAACGACAAAACTTCCCAAAGGAATTTCGCCGAAATCATTTGGTTTTTTCTGGTCTAGAGCCATTTCCATCTCGCGTGTCATTTGATGAATTTCCATTCCTTGCGCCAAAAGAATCTCTAGGAAACGCGACACCGTTTCTCCGTTCGATTGTCCGGCATAAACGACAAAAGCCTTTGGTTCATTCATTTTCGGCTCTAAATTCGCTCTGCCGAGTTCGTAAAAATTACGAAGGTAACGCGGGCGAAACTTCGCCGCTAATTCGAGCAGCGCACGCGAAGCCGTCATCTCGATTTCGGCAATATCCTTCGGTCGCCAAACTCCGCCTTGCCAAGCGTCGGGAAAATTCGTCGCCGTTTCTAAAGGCGAAGCAAGCCCGCGCACGCCGCGACTTTTTCGTAAATCTTCGATTGATATTGTAATCGGCGACATCAGATTTGCGCTGGCGGCTTCCGACAAAATCCCGATTGAATTATGAAAATACGGCGCGGAACGAAAACCGCCGTGCCACCAGGTATCGTAAGTCGAATTTGTCGCTACGCCTTTAATGTTTTTCGCCTGTAAATCAGCCGCCATTTTGTAGCCAATAAGTCCGACTTCGCGCAAAATAAGCGGAGACACGCGCGGATTTGGCGGGTCGAAAAACGGCGGAATGATAAAACGTGAAGCCGTCTGTCCCTGTTGATGAACGTCATAGACGATTTCGGGAAACCATTCGTGCCAGAAAAATTTTGTAATCGCCTGCGTTTCTTTGAGATTGAGCATAAACCAATCGCGATTGTCGTCGTGTCCGGCGTAATAATGATAAAGCTCAGGCGGCGATGTGCCTTCAAATTTCGTCCCCAGATTTTTGCGATACCAATCGGCGACAATATCAATGCCGTCAGGATTTGCCGAAGGGATAAGAAGCAAAATCGTATTGTTCAAAATCTCCAGCGTGTCCGCGTCTTTTGCACTCGCAAGTTCATAAGCCAGATTCAGAGACATTTGCGAAGCGACGATTTCGGTTGAATGAATCGAGCAGGAAATCGAGACAATCGTTTTGCCTTGTTTGATTAAATTTTCGAGTTCGGCTTGATTTTTAATTGTTCGCGGGTCGGCTAATTTTTGATTCGTCTGTTTATGTTTATCAAGATTCTTGATGTTTTCCGGCGACGAAATAAGAACGACAATCAAAGGTTTGCTGAGCGTCGTTTTGCCGATTTCCTGAACCTTCACGCGGTCGCTTGCCGCGTCGAGCTTTGAAAAATACGTCGTGATTTGTTTCCAATCGGCGATGGTTTTATCATCGGTCGGCTGAAAACCGAGAATTGATTTCGGGCTGGGAACACTTTGCGCCGGAGATGTGAGCGCGAACAGAAACATTAGGAATAGGACACGGATTAGCGCGGGAAAAGACGGATTGACGCGGATTTTTTTTATGTTTTTTATCTGTGATAATCTGTCTGCATCCGTGTTTATCCGTGTTCTGTTTCTTTGGTTTGTTTTGGTGTGTTGATTATGTCTGAACATTTGCAAAAAACCTTCCTTGAAGCGATTGCGAAAAATGAAACGATTGTTTTATCTGGTGAAAATTCTATCACAAAACATTTGCCGGAGTTTATCGGGCGGCTTTGGTTTTACTGGATTTTCGTCGTCGTCGGAAGTTTATTTTTGTTTGGGATGCCGCTCGTGATGCTGTATGCCGAAATTTACCGTAATCGGGATTTGGCGTATCCTTGGGCGCGTTGGGGCGCGAAGACGTGGTTAAAATTGAGCGGAATGAAAGTTCGTGTTTCGGGCAAGGAAAATTTGCAGAAAAATCAATCTTACGTTTTTGTCGCCAATCATCATTCTTATCTGGACACGGCGGCGATTTTTGCTTACACAGGAAAAAAGATGGGCGTGATTGCCAAAAAGGAAATGTTGAAACTTCCCATTGGCGGCAAATTTATGAAATATGTTAATGTGCTGGCGATTGACCGTTCAAATGCGGAAAGAGCGATTGAAACGATGAACGACGCGGCAGAAAAAATGCATTCGGGAATTTCATTCGGCGTGTTTGCCGAAGGCACGCGGGCAATGCCGTTGGAGCTTTTGCCGTTCAAAAAAGGCGCGTTTCATATTGCGATTGCGACGGGTTTTCCGATTGTTCCGATTGCCTTCAAAAACACGGACGTTTTAATGGGCAAAAAACAAAATTACGCCCAGCCCGGAACGATTGAAATGATTATGCTTGCCCCGATTGAAACGAAGAATTTAACGGTTGAAAATGATTTGATGAATTTGCTCGAACAGGTGCGTGGCGCGATTGCAGAAGAGTTGTTAAGGGATGAGGGATGAAAGAAGAAAAAACTGATTTCTATTTCAAATTACATCCTTCAAATTTCATCCC
>DATLXD010000186.1:0-5874 GCA_035575965.1 Pyrinomonadaceae bacterium
TTATCTTCCCATCGAAATTTTTCTCAATTTAACGCTTGCGTAATCGCTTTATCCAAATCACTTTTAACTTTAAGGTCGTAGCCGACAAATTTTTCAATCAATTTCCCGTTGCGGTCAAAAACGAAAGTCTGCGGAATAGCACTGCCGTCCAACAAAACTTTATTGAGTTCATCTTCGGGATACGCCAAAACATAATTGATTTTTAATCGTTCGACAAATTCGGGAACTCGCGGGACATCTTCTTCGCCGCCGACGTGCAAGCCGATAACCCTTAAATCGGCATATTTGTTTTGCAGTTCGACAAGATGCGGAATTTCTTCCAGACAAGGCTTACAATACGTTGCCCAAAAATCCAGCACGACGACTTTTCCTTTATAATCGCCGAGCTTTTTATAATCACCGAGTCTTTGCGTTTGACCGTCGAAAAGCGTCCAGCCTAAATTTTCGATGTTTTTGCCTGGCGGAAGCGGCAGATTTGTTTGCGGAACGTTGTTTATCGAAATCGGTCTGTCTGAAACGGAAACGGGCGCGGCGGCTGGGCGACACCCCGAAAAAAGTAAAAAGTAAAAAGTAAAAAGTAAAAAGTAGAAATACTTCATATCAACTCTTGAACATTTTACACGAATTTGTTTTTTGTTTCATTCGTGTTATTCGTGTAGCGCGTGGCTAAATTTTATTCTGAAAAAATCAGCGACAGATTTCACGCGCCGAAAAACGTCGGCGGCGCGACAGGCGCGAATGCCGTCGGGACAAACGCGACTTTTGTTTGCGGCGCGGCTTTGCGGCTTAGTTTGCGGATTGAAAAAAACACAAAAGAAATTACTGAAGCGAAATTTAAGACCAACGGCTGCGGATATTTAATTGCTTCAGCGGATGTTTTGGCAGAACGAATTGTCGGAAAGAAATTAAATGAATTGCACGGTTTGGACAAAAGCGTTTTGCAGAAACAAATTGAAGATGAATTTGGCAAATTTTCCGAAAATCGCAAACATTGTTTGAATTTGTGCATAGAAACTTTACGAGATGCTTTCGCAGATTTCCGCGTTTTTCAGATTGAAGAATTTACAGGCGAAAAGGCTTTAGTTTGCACGTGTTTCGGCGTTTCCGAGGAAACGATTGAAGGTTTAATCAAACAAAATTCGCTCGAAACGGTTGAAGAAGTTACGGACGCTTGCAATGCGGGCGGCGGGTGCGGCTCATGCCAGCCTTTGATTCAGGAATTGCTCGACGTTTATCGGAGCGAAAGTTAAAGACTTTTACGAAAGATTTTTTATGCTATAATCGAAACTCATCAACCGCTTTCGCAAGCGGAAATTATTTTTAGGAGAGTTAAATCGGATTTTTAATCAAAAATCCAAAATCTAAAATCCAAAGATGGACGACCCTGCCAGTATGTTTTTAATGTTCGCCGCTGAAACCGGCGCGGTTGCCGAACCGGTAACATTCGCTTCCACCGTCTTTAACATTTCTCTGGTCATTTTTCTGGTGCTTGCCAACGGATTTTTCGTCGCGTCTGAATTTTCGCTCGTCGCGGTCAGAAAATCGCGCATCGAGGCTTTAGCCGCCGAAGGAAGCGCGGGGGCGATACGACTTCTCGGTTTATTAAATAATCTCAATGTGTATATTTCCGCGACGCAGCTCGGCATTACGCTCTCGTCGTTGGGATTGGGTTGGGTCGGCGAGCCGGCGGTTGCCGCGCTTTTAGAGCCGGTTTTAATTCGCGTCGGCGAAATGACCGGCGCGACATTTCTCGCATCGGGCGCGATTTTGCACACGATTTCCTTTATCATCGCGTTTTCATTTATCACGTTTCTGCACATCGTTTTCGGTGAACTCGCGCCGAAAACCGCCGCGCTCGAAATTTCGGAAAAGGTTTCTCTATGGTGCGCACTTCCTTTGCAAATTTTCTACAGAATTTTTTCTTATCCGATTCGGGTGCTTGATTGGACGGGAACGAAAACCGTGCGGCTGTTCGGTCTGCACCCGTCAGGCGAACACGGTTCGAGCTACACGGAAGACGAAATTCGCCAGCTTATCAACAAATCCGAGCAGAGCGGACACCTAAACGAAGAAGAGCGGAAACTTATCAATCAGGTTTTTGAATTCAGCGAAACAACCGTCAAAGAAGCGATGATTCCGCGCACGGAAATTATGGCGATTCCCGCGACCTCGACGCTTGAGGAAATCGCCGAAGCCTTTCGCCATCACGGTTATTCGCGTCTGCCCGTCTATCGTGATTCGCTGGACGACATTTTGGGCGTGATTCACAGCAAAGACGTGATGCAGTATCTTCTGCTGCGACCGAAGTTTTTCAAGATAGAGAGAGTTTTAAAAAAACCGATGTATGTCGTTGATACGGCGCGGCTCGAAGACGTTTTGCGGCAAATGCAGCTTGCCAAATCGCACTTCGGTTTTGTCGTTGACGAACACGGCGGCGTTGAAGGAATCATCACGCTCGAAGACCTTTTAGAAGAAATCGTCGGCGATATTTCCGACGAACACGACGAGGAAGTCAATGAACAAATTCACAAACAGACGGATGGCAGCTTTATATTAGACGGCAGTCTTGCGGTCAGAGATTTAAATCGCCGCCTGCACTTAGATATTCCGGCTTCGGAGGCTTACACGACGGTTGCAGGATTTTTGTTGAGCGAAGCCGGTGAAATCTTAACCGAAGGTGAAAGTGTGCGTTACAACGGTCATATTTTCCACGTCGAAAAGGTGAATAAACGCCGCATTTTGAGCGTTAGAATGGATAGATCCCCCAACGGTCAGGCTGCCGCAACGGAAGCATAAAATTGACGGGAACGAGAAATTAAAAGACGAATCTGACCACACCGCAAATGGTTTATCAGATTCGTCTTTTTTCTCATTCGTCTTTAAAAATCACCGCCGAAATCGCCGCCGAAGTCGCCGCCCGCATCCGCCGTTTCGTCTTGCCCGTAACCGGCTTCGTTCGAGGCAGCCTCCGCTTCGTTGCCGGAATCACCGGCGGAATCGCCGCCCGCGTCGTCCGCGAAAAACTGCTGCGCGACGTAGCTGCCGATAACCGTGCCAGCAATACTGCCCAGAAGACTGCCCGCCAACATTCCCCCGAAACCCGTCCCCGCGCCGCCAAACGCGCGTTCCATCGTGCCGGGTTGACGCATCTCGGCGCGGGTCGCCGCCCGTGCCAGAGCCTGCGGATCGTCGCCGCTCTGCGCCAACGCGCGACGTTCGTCTTCGGGCAGATTTTCATTCAACTGCTGCAAAACCGTTTGCCGTTGCTGCGGTGTTAGTTTAGCAAACGCTTCGGCGTGCGCTTGTTCAATCGTTTCCGGCGGCGCGGTTTTCAACATATAGCGATAACGCGCAATCGCCGCTTCGTCTTCCGTTTGTGCACCCGCCGCCGAATTATCGTTCGGATTACGCTGCGTTCCCGATTTTTGCGTTTGCGGCTCGTCGTCGCCGCCAAAGATTTTGTCAAGAATACCCATTGCTCGAATTCTCCTTATAAACAATTCCCAAAAATTTTGGGTTAAGGCGATGATACATCAAACCCGTTCGCGTTTCATCCCGCCGCTGACTTTCGTCATTGAGTTGATTGCATTTCGCGCCGCGATGTTGGAAAATTCACCTTTTAATCAATCATTTATCAACAGGAGATTTTTATCAAACAATGAGTTTAATCGAACAAGTTCACGCCCGCGAAATTTTGGATTCGCGCGGCAATCCGACAGTCGAAGCGGAAGTTATTTTGGAAACGGGCGAGCAGGGACGCGCGGCAGTTCCGTCGGGCGCGTCAACCGGCGAAAATGAAGCCGTCGAACTGCGCGACGGCGACAAAAAGAGATATTTGGGCAAAGGCGTTTTGCAGGCGGCTAAAAATATCAACGAAAAAATCGCGTATGAATTGGAAGGCTTAGACGCGCTTGACCAGACATTGATTGATGAAACATTGATTAAATTGGATGGAACGCCGAACAAATCAAACTTGGGTGCAAATGGTTTGTTAGCCGTTTCAATGGCGACGGCGCGCGCCGCTTCCGCGTTTTTGGAGTTGCCGCTTTACCGGTATCTCGGCGGCGTGAACGCGAAAACTTTACCCGTGCCGATGATGAACATTATTAACGGCGGAGCGCACGCCGACAACAACGTTGACTTTCAGGAATTTATGATTATGCCTGTCGGCGCAGAAAGTTTTTCCGAAGGACTTCGCGCGGGCGCGGAGATTTTTCATAATCTCAAAAAAGTTTTAAGCTCGCGCGGCTATTTGACGACAGTCGGCGATGAAGGCGGCTTTGCTCCGAACTTGAAATCAAACGAAGAAGCAATTGAAACGATTCTCGAAGCAATCGAAAAAGCCGGTTTTACGGCGGGGGAAGACATTATGCTGGCACTCGACCCGGCGGCAAGCGAATTTTTCGACGGCACGAATTACGTTTTCAAAAAGTCGGACAAACGACAATTATCTTCTGACGAAATGGTCGCGTATTGGGCAGATTGGACGGAAAAATACCCGATAATTTCCATCGAAGACGGAATGGCGGAAAACGATTGGGACGGCTGGAAGAAAATTACCGAACAACTCGGTAAAAAAATTCAGCTTGTCGGCGACGATTTGTTTGTAACGAATGTGAAATTTCTGCAAAAGGGAATTGACGAAGCGGCGGCGAACTCAATTTTGATAAAAGTCAATCAAATCGGCACTTTGACCGAAACTTTAGACGCTATTGAACTAGCCAAAACAAATAATATGACGGCGGTCATTTCGCATCGTTCGGGTGAAACGGAAGATTCTTTTATCGCGGATTTGGCAGTTGCGACGAATGCCGGACAAATCAAAACAGGCTCGCTTTCACGTTCAGACCGAATGGCGAAATACAATCAACTTCTGCGAATCGAAGAAGATTTGGGTGATTCGGCGCGATATTTAGGACGCAAAGCGTTTTATCAAATCAAAAAAATAGCGAAATAAAATCGTTCAGTTGACGAGATGAAAAAAGTTTTGGTTATCGGTTCGTGCGGCGCGGGCAAATCTACTTTTGCAAGAAGACTTGGCAAAGCGACCGGCTTGAAAATTGTCCATCTCGACCAACTTTACTGGAACGCAAAGGAAAACGTCCCGACATGGCAGCAGGCTGCGACGAAAGATTCAATTGGGATTTTATCAAATGGACTTGGAATTACCCGACGCGCTCGAAACCGAAAGTCGAATCTCTGCTCAAAAACTGTCAAGATAAATTAAAAGTAATTCGCCTAAAATCAAACAAGGAAATCGAAATCTTTTTTGTGAATTTCAAATAGAATAAAGTAAAATCTTGTAAAAAATATGTTTTTAATAATCGGCACAAAATTTATCACTTGGGGTTCGGCGAAAACAGCCGAAACGATTCGCTGCAGCAATTGCGGAACGCTTGCGCAATTTACCGAAAGAACGGGAATGAATTTTATCACGCTGTTTTTTCTCGTGCCGACGATTCCGATTAGCGGCAAGAAAAAAATGATTGAATGCCCGAACTGCAAAGCGCGGTTTCAAACTGAATAATTTTATGCAAACCGAATGGCAACGCGGCGAATTTACCATCAGCACAGACCGAAGCCGTCTGCAAATTGACCGGATTCACAAATTTTTATCTGAAGAATCTTACTGGGCGAAGGAAAGAACGCGCGAGCAAACTGCAACGGCGATAAAAAATTCATTGCCTTTCGGCGTGTATAAAGACGAAAATCAAATTGGCTTTGCGCGTGTCATAACCGATTACGCGACGTTTGCGTATCTCGGCGATGTTTTTGTTTTAGAAGAATTTCGCGGACAAGGTTTGAGCAAATGGCTGATGGAAACGATAATAAATCACCCTGATTTGCAGGGCTTCAGGCGTTGGATTCTGGCGA
>DATLXD010000187.1:0-5028 GCA_035575965.1 Pyrinomonadaceae bacterium
TTGGAAAACATTTATAATCCTCGAATGCCGAAAGAAAAGGTTGAAGATTGGCAAATTCGCAAAAACAGCTTGCGGTTGAAAGGCTTTGATTATTCTGCGCGTCGTTCCAATTTTGTCACGATTGTTACCGAACACCGGCAAACATTTTTCAATGACGAACGAATTGCCGAAGCAGCCGTCGAAGTTCTGCTGAATCTGCGCGAAAAATATAAATTTAATCTTTATTCGTATTGCTTAATGCCTGACCATTTTCATGCTCTCATCGGCATCGGAGATTCGGAAATGAGTTTGAGCCGAATTTGCGGAGATTTCAAAAGCCTTTCGACTAGAGCATTTTGGCAATTTTATGACGACAAGTTGTGGCAAAGACAGTTTTTCGACCACGTTATTCGCAACGAGCAGGATTTTCTTGAAACTGTCGAATACATCCGCGAGAATCCCGTCAAAGCAAAATTAGCTGCCGATTGGAAAGATTGGAAATATGCGGGCGAACCTGATTTGGAGAAATTTTATCGCTAAACAAAAATTTTCGCTGCGCTCATTGGGCAGGCACAAGACCTGCCCCTACATTCATTTTTACAATTTAATTTCAAGTTCGTAAAAGATTTCGTCTTCGGTTACACCGTCCGTCCAGACTTTCTCGGTTTTGTGCGTCAAAGCAAATCCGTGTTTTTGATTGGCATATTTGGATGAAAGGTTTGAAGCGCGATGAGAAACGATAATTTTCTCAACGGTCGGCTGCGCTTTCGCCCAGTTGATTCGCGTCTGATACATCAATTCCGACAAACCTTTTCCGCGAGCGTGCGGAGCAAGCCACGAACCCCATAAAAGAGCGGTTTTCTTTGTCGGGTCGTCGCGGTCAATTGAAACGCAGGTCATCCCGATTGGCGTTTCGTTTTCAAAAATCATAAATATCGCGGAATCATCGGTTTGAAGTCGGCTTTTCCATTCGGCTTCGGTCATTTGTGATTCTTTCTTATAATTTGAGCCGAATACCGTCGGGTCGATTTGAAGAGCTTTCAGACGAACTTGAGAAAATTCGCGCCAATCGTTTTCAGTTAATTGCCTGATAAAAACATTCATAAAATATCTCTCACTTTATCTAAAATTTTGTAACGCGAAACTGCTCGAAAAGTTACAGGGCGAAATTCTTGGCAAATTTATCACAATTTAACAGTGAATAATCGATAATTAAAAACGAAGAACTATTTTCCATTCACTCTCCGTTTCCTGAAATAATTTTGTTAAACTTGGTGAATGATTTTGCCATCTAACGCAGAGTTTGGAAGGAAATGGAACTGGAAGGAGACGAAATGTTACGAATAAACAGCCGGGTTATATTAATTTTGACGATTTTTCTTGCGTGTTTCTGCGAAACACTCGACGCGCAACTGACGCGGGAAAGGACAACCCAAAACGTCTGTAGCGCAGCATCCGGGCTGACCGGTGTTTATCGAATTGACGCAGCCGATAGTGATAGGCTCTATTCGGTTATCGAAGGAGCTACGAGCAATGTTCCATACAGCGAACAGCAGCAGTTTTTCATGGATTTGGCGGTTCGTTTGACACCGCCCGATTTGCTGGCTATCGAGTGTCGCGGAAGTCGAGTAACACTCGGCTCTTCACGCGCCCCAAAAGTTGTGTTTCAAGCCGACGGCGCGACGCGCACCGCCCGCACCGCAGGCGGTCAGATTGTCCGCTCGCGCATCGGGCTTGAGCGCAACAGTTTGGTTTTTAGTTCAAGCGGCGGGAGCAATGACAATTTGAGTTTTACCTTTACGCCTCTCGAAAATGGTCAGCGTCTGCGGGTCACGCGCCGTATTGCTGCCAAAGAACTTGTCGAGCCGGTTGTTATTCAAACCGTCTATAATAAAATCGCCGATGTCGCGCGGTGGGACATCTACGGTGAATCGCAGGCTGACAGGCTAATTGTTAGACAGGACAGTGGAAACGCTTCGCCTTCCGCTTTGCCGAGTGCGCGTTCCTCCCGAAGTGAGAGCGATGAAGCCGACACCATCCGCGAAACACTTAACCAATGGATTGCGGCGACGAACCGGCGCAACATCGAAAAACAAATGTCTTTTTATATGCCTGAATTAAAGGCTTTTTATCTCGCCCGCAATGCTTCGCGCAATTCCGTGCGCGTTGAAAAGATTCGTCTCGCCGCCGTTAAATCAATTGATATACGCGCCGAAGAGCCGGAAATTATATTTCAGGACGGCGGGCGCACGGCGATAATGCGTTTCCGTAAAAAGTATAAAGTAGAAGACAAATCAAGAATTCGTCGCGGCGAAGTTGTTCAGGAATTGAGGTGGCAGCGAACAACCGGCGGCTGGAGAATTTTCAGCGAGCGCGACATAAAAGTTATAAGTTAAAGCGTTGCTGCGGCTGAATACAAAACAACTGTATTTCCTAATCCAATTTCGGAACAACAATTTGAGTCAGCGAAAATTTATCTTTAGCCTGTTCTGCCAAGACAACACTATAAACTTCACTTAAAATGGAAAATTGTTTTCGTTTCCGCGTCGTCTGCGTTGTTCTCTGCGTTGACGGCGAAATTCTCTCAACTCCTCGTCGCTCATTTGTTCGCGCTGTCGGCGGCGTTCTTCCTGGCGGCGCAGTTTTTCCTCGCGTTCTGCCGACGAACGACCGGTAAAAATTGATTCGATGTCCGGGACGGGAGCTTCGATTATACGAGAGCGTGTTTCGCCGTTTCGCTCAGATTCGCTGCGGCGCGTGGTTTGTCTCGAAGTCGGACGCGAAGTTTGAGACTTTTCCGGCGCGGGTTTCGTCTTTTCTGGTATTTCTGCTGGCGTAGGCGGGTCGTCGTCGGTTTCCCGTTTGGCAACGGTTTCCCGCTTTTCGGCAATCGGTTCGCTTTTAACGCGCGTGGATTTGGTTTGCTCTGTCTTTTCTAATACAGGTGTGTCGGAAACTTCTGGCGTGTCGGAAGTTTCTGGTGTTGGTGAATCTAAAACACTCGCCGATTGTTCGATGTTTGAGTCCGATGCCGGAGTTGATTGAGCTATCGGCGTTTGATTCGACTCGTTCGATGAATTCGCTTTGGTAATGAAATAGCCAGCCGCTAAACCGACGCAGCTTAGCAAAACCAGCAAAGCCGCAAGGCTAAAACGTGATTGGTATGGGCGAGGAGGAGAAACCTTCGTCGCTTCCTCGGTAGCTAAAGTCGATTGCGGTAAAACTTCCGGTGCGGGCAGAGATACTTGAGAATTCGGAAACGAAATTTCGACCGCTCCCAATTCGTCGTCGTTATCTGTTTGCGGAGAAATGCTTGCGGCGGCGGCAAATGCTTCGAGTGCCGGAAAATTTTTGGTTCCAGCAGAGAGTATCACTCCATTTACGGATGGAACAGCAACTAATTCTTGAAGCGGCAATGCCACCGCGCTTTCGGTTAAATCTGAATTAACTGTGTTTTCCAATGCCTGCCGCATTGCTTTCGCCGAGGCGAAACGTGCGGCGGCGTTCAGTGCCAGAGCCGAATTCAAAACGTTTGCTATGCCGACCGGAATTTCTTTATTGATTTCGCTTGCCAGTTCGAGCGGGTCGGGATTTCCGGCGACGATTGCCGAAGCGCGTGCAAGCACATCAATCGGCGGTTTGCCCGTTAAAAGATGATACATCGTTGCTCCGAGTGCAAAAATGTCCGAGCGAGCGTCGGTTCCCGTGCCTTGAATTTGTTCGAGCGGCGAATATTTACGGGAGTAGCCGAACACGCTTAACGCGCTCTGAGTGTCATCAGAATTGAGTTTCGCCAATCCGAAATCGAGCAGAATAACATCGCCGCGCGTGGTTATTTTTAAGTTTTGCGGCTTAATGTCGCGGTGAATAATAGGCGACTCGTGTGAGTGCAGATAATCGAGCGCGTCAAGCAAACTGTTAGTCCAGCGTAAAACGTCTTGTTGGGGAAACGCGCCTTCGCGCTTTAAAATCTCGAACAAATCTTCGCCTTCGATAAACTGCATCACCAGAAAATGCCCGCTGTCTTCGGTGAAGTAATCAGAAACGTGCGGCAGATTCGGATGATGCAAACCGTTCAGAAGACGCGCCTCGCGCTCGAAAGCCTCACCCAATTCATCGTCCTTGTAAAAGGTTTCTTTTATCGCCACGTAACTTTCAAAGCGTTGGTCAACGGCGAGATACACCGCACCCATTCCGCCCGCGCCGATTTGTTTTTCAATCAGATAGCGATTTTGTAAAATTGTTCCGGTTTCAATCATTTGTTTATCGTCCAACCAGTCGGCGATTTTGATGCCGATATGGTTTGGCGAGTTTATACAAAAATTTAGGCGATGAATCTTTCCATTTCCGCCTCTTACGAATTTGAATTTTATAACAGTAAGTTAATTGTTTAAACTTAAATGCTGTTCATCATAATTATTTTTCATCTTGTTTTAATATTATTGGAGGAAATATGCCACACAACAAACTAAATGTCAGCGGCGCGAAAGCCGATATTCTTTCTTGGGTCAGCCACGCTCTTTCAACCGACGAACTCAATATGCTCCGCAACGTCTCGCGCTTGCCGTGCCTTTATAAGCACATCGCACTGATGCCCGACGCGCATCTCGGCATCGGCTCGATGGTCGGCTCGGTCATCGCCACGAAAGACGCGGTAATTCCCGCAACTGTGGGCGTGGACATCGGTTGCGGAATGATGGCGGTCAAAACGCCGTTCAAAAGTTCGATTCTCGAAGGCAGATTGAAAGATTTACGTCATCAAATCGAGCGTACGATTCCCGTCGGTTTCAACGAACACAAGGAAGCGGTTGACGAATCTTTGGCTTGGAACGGCTGGAAAAGTTTCGGCGAATTGCACAAAGGCGTGCAGCACCGAAAGGCAAAAGCAATGAAACAACTTGGTACGCTCGGCGGCGGAAATCATTTTTTGGAAGTCTGTCTGGACACCGAAGATAACGTTTGGCTGATGCTGCATTCAGGTTCGCGCAACATCGGCAATGAAATTGCTTCGCGGCATATCGAAACGGCGAAACAGCTTCATAAATTGTC
>DATLXD010000188.1:0-2147 GCA_035575965.1 Pyrinomonadaceae bacterium
CGCTCGGCAACCTCCAAAATTGTTTCGACACCATTTTCATAAGCCGAAACAACGCGCTGACGTAAATCTAAAGAATAGGCTTGCATTCTTCAACGCTATTCTTTTTACCTGTGTTCACGCAACTGAAAACTGCTATAGAGGGTCAAGTTCAAGATTTGGCTTTTTGATTTGTTTAAGTAAGGCTTGGGTAAAAAGACCATTTTTGCTGTTTCCTACACCATCAATCGAAATACCGCCTGGCTGTGTCGCATAAAGAACCAATGTTCCACGCGGCGGATTGCTATTAGCCAAACCTTTGCTGTCACCAATATCTCGGAAATTGCGCCACGAACGCGCAAACGGATTATTGCGGCAAGCATCTAAAATTACCAAATTGAAGCTGTTCTTTGCCGTCGCCATTTTGTCGAGAACGTATCCCACAGGAACGGCTCGATATTTAACTAAATCTTCATCTGGGATGTTGGCATCAACTGGAACTAGATAATTTTGCCCATATGAAGTCACACCGTGTCCGGCATAATAAAACAATCCTACACCTTTCGTCTCTGCTAATCGCCTGCCGAATTCACCAATTAACGCTTCCATTTGGCTCTGACTTAAATTTAAACCATCTTTCTCACCCCCTATAACTTCAAATCCCAAATTTCGCAAAGTTTTTGCCATATCAGTTGCGTCATTTGTAGGATTATTCAGTTTTGTTGCATTCTGATAATTGCCGTTTCCAATAACAAGAGCGATTCTTTTTTCAGAGTTAACTTGATTTTGCTTGTTTGAACGTTCGAGTTTGCGCGTTTGCCCATTAGCTCTCAGTGTTTGAGCGGAGAACACTTGCCCGCAAATTACCGCGAAAAGCAGGATGAAACTGATACTTTTTTGAAAATTGTTTTGTTTTTCATTTTTCATTGTTTCGTCTCTTTTTATTACTCACATTACTGTTTGAGCATAACCAGAAAATCCGGCAACTTATTCGGTTTCCGGCATGGAAAGCCAACTTCAAGTATATTACTGCAAAAAAGAAAGTCGGACACATAAATTTTGCGCCCGACTCTTTTTTTGAAACCATTTTTGAGTTGAAAACTTAACGAGTTTTTTTCTTTTTCGGTGCCGGTTTTTTAACTGCTGTTTTAGTTTTAGTTGTCGTTCCGTTCGACGTAGTTTTTGTGTCGGTAGTTACACTGGTTTTCGTCGGTATCGGTTTCGCCATACCCGTCGAGTTTTCCGAGGTGGTGTCGCTTGTCATCGCCGAAGATTTGACTGTGCTTGAAGTCGTCGTAGTCGTTGCCGGAGCTTCTTTAACCGGAGTAACGGCGGATGTCGGGTCGGGCATCGGGTTATTCATCACGGTTGCCACGAAAGCATCTATACCTTCGGTTTTACCGTCATAGCGGAAAGCATACAATTCTTTCAGCTTGGCATAAAGAGCGTCTTTTCTTTTCGTATCTGCAGCTGCGCTGGCGAGTTTATATGCTCTGGCGTAAGCGTCAATCGAACGGTCAACATAGCCTTTCTGCATACCTAATACCGCCAATGTTTCATCCGTATCCTTGTTGCCTGCTTCTTTAAGTTTAGCGTCGCGGTCGGCATTCATCCGAATAGCTTCGTCCAAATACCACGCGCCGATGGTTTGATAAACGAACGGGTCGGTTTTGCTGAAGGCATTGTATTGCGTTGATTTGAAAAAATAAGGAAGTGCTTCTTTTTTCTTTGCCGGATCATTCTTACCTTGTCGGTAATACAGAATATAACCGATGTTGTAGTTCATCAAGCCAAGCGCATTTTCCTTACCGCCGAATTGGTCTGTCTTATATGAATACTTCTTGACGCCGTAATTGCCTGTTTTAGAAGATTTGTTGGCTTCAATTTGCTGAATCGCCATTTTTGAATAGGTAATAGTGTCATTGCTAAAAGTGTCAACCGGCGGATTGGCAATCGATTGGTCAAATCCCGCACTTGCCAATGCGATTGTGACATCTACAAAATCGGGTTCTTGAGCGAGAATTTCTTTTCCGCTTGTAAAAATACCGGCGGTATTACTTGCGTCAATAGCCTTGTCAAAGTTTGTGTAACGGTCGCCTTTAACCTTCGTCGCCTCAGAAGTGGCGATGAATTTTTCCATCGCGGGAACATTTGCTTTCAGATAATCGACA
>DATLXD010000189.1:0-6888 GCA_035575965.1 Pyrinomonadaceae bacterium
TTATTATGTTCGACGAGCTAATACAGTAATTTTCGTCAGGCTAAAGTCAATTCCTTTCGCAAAATTTGGTCAACTACCTTTGGCACTGATTGATGTAACGATGTGGCTTCTTGTTGTAGTTTTTGAAACACATCTTCCGCCACTTGCACCTCGAAAACCCGTCTTTTAATTTCGATTTCGTCATCTACAGGCTCTAAGTATTCGCCATAATCCATTGTGCTGTGAGCGTCCCAAAAAGCTCCCGCTTCTTCTTCCGTCGCAAATGAGTCGGGCAAAGGGTCGATGATTTTATTTTTGTTTTCCATAATATTTTCTTTCGGCATCGTCCATTTCGCGGGCTGAGATGGGCAAGATTGCGCCGGTCAGTTTGCGAATATAGAAGATTACTAAATAGCGCCCACCGACGGTTTGACCAAACGCGGTATAGACATTTTCACCTTTGACTTTGCCCTTGCCGACTTTCCGAATGTGCGGCTTTGAGCAAAGGACAGACTCGGCTTCGGTTACGGACACGCCGTGTTTTACCGCCAACTTTTCAACGAACTGGTCTTTCCAGATGATTTGGTTGATGACCATAGCCGGAATTTTATCATAAAATATATCCACAAACGTCGGACTTTGGATTAAGCCGCGCCGCCGCTCACAGCCATTTGCAGAGCGCGGACGATGCCGCGATTGCCCAACTCGACTTTGAATTTATTATGTTCGAGAGGTTTTGCGTTTTTCATTTCCGCTTCGGCTGCCTGTTTGAAATTTGCTTCGGTTGCTTCCTTACCAGCCAGCATTTTTTCCGCCTCCAACGCTCGCCAAGGTTTGTGCGCCACGCCGCCCATCGCAATTCTTGCCGTCTTAATTTTTTTGCCGTTCATCTCCAGCGCGGCGGCAACCGACACGAGCGCGAAAGCGTAACTGGCGCGGTCACGCACTTTCAGGTAATAAGAATTGCCGGCAAAATTGTTTTTCGGGATTTCGATGGTTGTTATCAATTCGCCCGGCTTGAGATTATTGTCGAGTTCTGGACGGTCGCCCGGCAGACGATGAAAATCGGCAAAAGCAATGGAGCGTTCCGCGCCGCTGGCGTCTTTAACTTTGACGACCGAATCGAGAGCGGCTAAGGCAATCGACATATCAGATGGATAGACGGCGACACATTTTTCGCTCCAGCCGAAAACGGCGTGCATCCGGTTGATGCCTTCGAGCGCGCCGCAGCCGGTTTCCGGTTCGCGTTTGTTGCACGGCATCGCTACATCGTAAAAATACGGACAGCGCGTTCGCTGCATCAAATTTCCGCCGTTCGTCGCCATATTGCGAAGCTGCGCCGACGCGCCCGCTAAAATTGCCTGCGTCAAAAGCGGATAATTTTTTCTGATAAGCGGATGATTTGCCGTGTCTGAATTTTTCGCCAACGCGCCGATTGAAACGCCGCCATTGTTTGTCTTAATTTGCGCGAGCGCAAGACGCGAGATGTCCACGAGTGCCGAAGGATTTTCCACGCCTTCCTTCATTAAATCAATCAAATTCGTGCCGCCCGCTAAAAATTTTGCGCCTTTGTTGGCAGAAACTTGTTTTGCCGCCGCATTCGCTTCGGTGGCGCGGGTGTAACTAAACGGTTTCATCTTTTTTCTCCACTCCTGCAAAGCTCCACGCCTGCGTTTCGTCAACTGATTTTCCGGTATGAACTTCACGAATCGCCGCGACGATATTCGGATACGCGCCGCAGCGACACAGGTTGCCGCTCATTCTTTCTCTTATTTCTTCATCAGAGAGCTTTAAATCGCGCGGAGTCGAACGCAAATTTGTTGTAACGTAACTTGCTTCACCGTTTTTTGCTTCCGACAGCAGCGCAACCGCCGAACAGATTTGCCCCGGTGTGCAGTAACCGCACTGAAAACCGTCGTGTTTGATAAACGCCGCTTGCATCTGGTGTAATTCTTCGCCTTTCGCCAAACCTTCAATCGTTGTAACGTCTTGACCTTCGCACGTCGCCGCTAAAGTCAGACACGAAAGCACGCGCCGATTATTAACTATCACCGTGCAAGCACCGCATTGCCCGTGGTCGCAGCCTTTTTTCGTGCCGGTCAAATTTAATTGCTCGCGCAAAGCGTCAAGCAGTGTAACGCGCGGCTCGATCTGCACGGTTTTTCCCACGCCGTTCAAACGCATTTTAACCGTCATTGCATCAGCCGTCGCGCTGGCTTTTTTCAATTCACCACTCAATGTTTCACCGCTTGGAAAAGCCATTGCTTGTTCCTGCGCCAGCAGTTTTGCCGCTAAAATCGCCGCGCCGGTTGCAGACATTTTCCCCAAAAACTCGCGCCGCGATTCGCCGAGCGTGGTTAATTGTTTTTGTTCTTCGGGGGACAAATTTGCCAGCAGTTCGCGCTCGTCTTCGTCAAGTTCCAATTCCGTCACTTCGTATTCGTCAAGCATTGTTTTGTAATCCTTTTAATTGATTTTGACCGATAACTTCGCCGAAAAGCGTTGATTATAGATTTGAAAATGTTAGTTTATATTGAAACATAACACGCCGTTGTTGTCATTGTCACGGAAAATTTTTACCGCGAATCGAACAATCGGATTGGAAAGAGACGCCAATGAAAAAATCGGCGGATTCGCTTTGGAAAATTGATTTTCATTATGAGAAATTCGGTTGAAAATATCGGCATCATCGTCCTGGCTGCCGGAGCGTCGAAGCGTCTGGGAAAACCGAAACAATTGCTTGTTTTTCAAGGCGAAACGCTTCTCAAACGCGCCGTCAAAACCGCGCTTGCTTCCGGTTGTCGTCCGGTAATCGTCGTTCTCGGAGCAAACGAAGAAATTCTCAAGCCGGAAATTGAAGCATTCAACATCGAAATTGCCGGTAACGCGAATTGGGAAAACGGAATGGGAGCTTCTATTCAAGCGGGAGTGAAAAAGTTATTGAAAATTTGTCCCGATGCTTCCGGCGCGATATTGACGGTTTGCGACCAACCGTTTGTTTCAGCTGATTTAATTTCGCAGCTTACCAAAAGTTTTCGTGCAACGGACGCGCCGATTATTGCTTGTTCCTACAATGAAACAATCGGCGTTCCGGCACTTTTCAGCCACAGGCTTTTTCCCGAACTTATTGCTCTGAAAGCAGATAACGGCGCAAAAAAAATTATTTATAAATACAAGAAAAACGTAATAGAAATACCTTTTGAATCAGGCGCGACGGATGTTGACACCGAGCAGGATTATTTGAATTTGATAGATTTAGAAGAATACGATTTCGGAAAATGAACAATAGACGGCAACTTTAGTTAAACCATAAAACACCCAATTTATTTTTCCGCCAGAAGTTTTATAATCATTTCCCGAATTTCTTCTTCTCGATTTTCGCTCGAACCCGTTTCGATGTAGCGGATTACGCCTTTGCGGTCAATCAAAACGGCAGTCGGAATCGCCGTCGCGCCGTAATTGAGCTGGTTGCCGCTGTGTTTTGCCACGACAAAATCGTAAGGTAACCGGTTTGCTCGCTTAAAGCGTTGCAAAAAATCGATTTCCGCCGCGTTATCAACCCGAAAGCCTTCTGCTTGACCGTGATATTTCGTGATGCCTAAAATTTCCAAGCCGTCTTTTTGAAACGCCTGATGCCATTCGATTAGAGACGGAAAGGCATCGAGGCACGGGACGCACCAGGTCGCCCAAAAATCCAGCAAAACGACGCGCCCGCGCATACTTGCCAGCGTTAGCGGGTTTCGGGGAAACCAGCGGTCAATATCGGTGAGTTCGGGCGCGGTTTCGCCGAGCAATTTGTAATGTTTTTCGCGCATTTTCAGCCGCCGCAAAACGTCTTCCTGCAAAGGTTTCGCCGCAAAATCCCGTGTCGCCTGCGCCTGCGCGTCCCGATACATCTGCAAGGCAAGCGGCTTGCGGTTCGTTTCAATCAAGTATTTGATATTTGCATCAACCGCGAAATAATAGAGCAAGGTTGATTGAACAAGCGCGGCGGTTTTGCGTAAATCTTCGAGCGCGTCTGCGGCTTCCCTTGACTTGCCGCCGTCTCTATAAATTTCAAAAACGAGCATCCCCGCTTCGAGTAATTGGTCGAGTGGCTGCGTGCGTGCGGACAAATCAGTAGAAATCGCTTTCGTCTGGCGGAGTGCTTCGGCGGCGTGGCTTTCGGCTTTCGCAAAATTCTTTTCCGTGCGATAGCTTTTCGCCAATTCGCTTTCCATTCGGGCGCGTTCGCTAGCTTTTACCGGTTCTGCCTTTAAATAATCTTTAAGAAGTTTTTCGGCTTCGTCGAAATTTTTGCGGCGTGCCGCGTCGACTGTTACAATTGGACGCGCGACTTGCAGTTTTTCGGCGGCAGGATTTTCAGAAGCAAAAAACTTTCGTAAGTTTTCCGTCGCAATCTCCGCGTTTTCCGCAATCCGGTAGAGCATTCCGAGATAATAAAAATCTTCACCCGAAAGATTCGGACGCGCGGAAATTGCCGCTGCGTATTTCGCCGCCAACTGCTTGCGTTCCTGCAAAGTCTGCTTATAAATTTTTTCGTTGAACGGAAGTTTTTTGTCTTCAAACTCGGCAAATTTTGCTTTGGCGTAAGTGTTGGTTTCGTCAAACATCTGTTTGACGGTCAATTCACCAAACGCATTAGTTGCAGGATTTGCAGATTTTTGAACATTCGGATTAACACGCCGCGACTGCGCGAAACCGCCCGTTGTTAAAGATAAAAGCAAAGTTATAAAAAATAATTTACGCATCGTTTATATTTAACCACAGCAAGTAAGTAAAAAGTAAAAAGGCAAAAGGCGAAAGCGAGGAATAATGTTCCGTTTTTCTTTTGTTTATATTTTTTCCTATCTGTGTTTATCTGTGTTCACGCGGAGCGGGATGGTTATATTTATTCCTAAATTTTCTTTCTTTGTTTGAAAGCGGCTCGGGCTGAAAATTTCCAAATACTTCGAGTCTAAATTTTCGACAATTTTCTCAGCCAAAATCTTCGCCGTCAGCGGCGCAAGCAAAATTCCGTAGCGAAAATGTGCCGTTGCAATGAAAAGATTTTCGATTTCGGGAATCGCGCCTAAAATCGGCGAACCGTCCGAAGCAAATGGTCGCAAGCCTGCCCATTTATCAAAAATTTCCAAATTTGCCAGATTCGGCGATATTTCCGAAGCAGTTTCAAGCAGAAAATTAATTCCGCTTATCGTTATATTTTTGTCAAAGCCCGCGTCTTCAACCGTCGCGCCGATTAAAATCCTACCGTCAAAGCGCGGCACAATGTAACCGCGCGGGCTGTAAATAACTTTTGAAAAAAGGCGTTTTGCCGTCTTAAAACTCAACATCTGTCCGCGAATTGGTTTTACTTTCGGCAAACACAAAGCATTTTCGCCCGATTTGATGAACGAAGTCCACGCGCCCGTTGCAAGCACAGTCGTTTCGGCAAAAAACTTTTTATCCGATGTTTCCGCGCCGATAGCTTTGCCGTTTTCAGTCAGCAAATTTTTAACTTCCGCGTCTTCGACAATTTCGATGCAATTTAATTCTGCGTATTTTTGCAGCGCTATGAGCAGTTTTCGATTTTCAACCTGCCAATCGTTTGGAAAAAATAAGGCTTCGCGCACGTCGGGCGAAACAAAGGGCTCGGCTTTTCGCACTTCTTCCGCGCTTAAATGTTCGACCGCCAAGCCTGCTTTTTTCTGCCAATCGTAACGCCGGCGAATTTCCATCACATCTGCTTCGGAAAAAGCCAGGTAAAGCGTTCCGTTTCGGTCGAGTTCAATATCTACACCGGTTTCCGCAAATAGTTGGTCGGCAAAATTTATGTATAGATTTTTTGAATCGCTGCAAAAATGAAAAAAATTATCAGGTTTTTCGGCTTCGGCTTGCGGCGCAAGCATTCCCGCCGCCGCCGAAGTCGCTTCTCCTCCGATTTTCCCACGTTCGAGAATCGTGATTTTCCTTACACCTTTTATGTGTAGTTCCCGCGCGAGACTCAAACCGATGATGCCGCCGCCGATGATTAAAATACAAGGATTTTTTGAGAGATTCATCGAAACTCGGTCTTCGGTCTTTGGTCTTTGGTCTTTGACGGTTTATTCTTAAGTAGATATTTTATCTTAAAAATGTAGGCGCGTCGGAAATCAAGAATGATTGCTTGCCGACCGCTGACTACCGACTCTATTTTATGAAACATACTATCACATTGATTCCGGGCGACGGCATCGGACCGGAAATCGTCGCAGCGACCGTCAGAATTATCGAGGCTTCGGGCGTTGACGTGCAATGGGAAACGCATATTATCGGCGCACAGGCGTTGGAAAAATTCGGTATGACCTTGCCGGAAACGGCGGTCGAGTCAATTAAAAAAAACAAAGTCGCATTAAAAGGACCGTTAACTACGCCCATCGGCAAAGGTTTTACGTCGGTCAACGTCGGTTTGCGAAAAACACTCGACCTTTACGCGAACGTCCGACCGATTCGCGCTCTGCCGAATATTCCCTGCAAATATCCGAATTTGAATTTGGTCATTGTCCGCGAAAACACCGAAGATTTATACGCCGGACTCGAACATATCGTCATTCCGGGCGTAGTTGAAAGTCTGAAAATCATCACGGAAAAAGCCTCGACCAGAATTTCAAAGTACGCTTTTGAATTTGCGAAACGTGAAGGACGCAAAAAAGTTACCGCCGTTCATAAAGCAAATATTATGAAATTGTCCGACGGACTTTTCCTCGAGTGTTTTTACAATGTAGCAAAAGATTATCCCGAAATTCCTGCCGACGATAAAATCATTGATAACTGCTGTATGCAGCTTGTGATGAATCCGCAGCAATTCGACGTAATGGTTATGGAAAATCTCTACGGCGATATTGTTTCTGATTTGTGCGCGGGCTTGATTGGCGGTTTGGGACTTGCGCC
>DATLXD010000190.1:0-6466 GCA_035575965.1 Pyrinomonadaceae bacterium
GGTAGTGAACTAAAAGTAATGCTCAAACAGCAAAGGTTAGTTTTTGTCTCTCCAAATTACTGTGCGACAAAAAATAATTGATTGCTCCTTGATGATTCGCCTGGTTCTTTGAAAACGAAGTTGTTTTTCGCACCAGACGCGAAACTCTTTGCCGCAGACGACAATTAAAACCTTCGATCAAAGAAGTTTGACCGCTTCGTTTGCCGCACGCCGTATGCTGCTCCGGCGGTATTGCTGAAGCGTAGGCTTCCCAATGGTCAGTCAAAATCAAGGCATTAGCTTTAACTTCCGGCGGCAGTTTCTGCCATAAAGCAGCGGCACTTTTCTCGCTTCTGTCGCCGATCTGAACCGCGATAATTTGCCCGCTGCGTCGCTCAAGAACCAGCCAAATCCATTGCTTGTTTGATTTTCGCTCGACAAACGACCACATTTCATCGGCTTCCAAACAAAGCAGTTCAAACTCCGATTCCTTCGGCATCCGAAAGAAAAGGTCGTCGGGAACAGTTTGGTAAATTTGGCGCATAAAATTGAGCAGCCAGCACAAGGAAACATCGAGAACGCGGCAAATCCCGCGCAAACTGATTCTTTCTAACAACAAACGACAAATCAACTGTTTCGCCTCATCGGAGACTTTTTGGCGGCGCAAAACAAATTGTCTGCCGCAGGACTGGCAGCGATAGTTTTGTTTGCCGTAATAAGTGTGACCATTACGTTTGATGTGCGATAATTGACAGCGCGGGCAAGTCAGATTGTCTGCTTGCGGAGCAACTTCTTGATTGTTCATAGCTGAATCAATTACAAGAAATTGCTCCCTATTTTTCAAATAGCATTACTTTTAGTTCACTACCTAATTTTCTTTGTCTTTAATTTTATGCAGTTGCCGGATTGTTCGGCGTTATCGGCGGCAAAATCTGTTTCTTAAACGGATTTTTGGAAGGCTCTTCCGTCACCGGTGTATTTCCGCTGTCGTTTGAGGACGAGCCGTTCTCATCGTCGAGCGGAAGTCCCGCCACAATGCGACGAATTTGAACTCCGTCCAATGTTTCGCGCTCTAACAAGGCTTCCGACAAACGCAGCATCGCATCGCCATTTTCGGTAATAATAGTTCTCGCCATTTCGTATTGTTCGGCAATGATTTTCTTGACTTCCTGGTCAATCTTTATCGCCGTATCCTCCGAATAATCACGATGCTGCGAGATTTCACGTCCCAAAAAGATTTGTTCTTCCTTTTTGCCAAAAGTTAAAGGTCCGAGTTGGCTCATTCCATATTCGCAAACCATCGCGCGGGCAAGTTCCGTCGCGCGTTCAATATCGTTTGACGCGCCGGTCGTAATGTTATTCATACCGAGATAAATTTCTTCGGCAATACGTCCGCCCATCAAAATCGCAATCTGACTTGTCAAATGTTCTTTCGTGTAACTATGACGGTCGCCTTCCGGCAACTGCATCGTTACGCCGAGAGCCATTCCGCGCGGAATAATCGAAACTTTGTGAACCGGGTCAGCCGACGGAACTTTCAAACCGACAAGAGTATGACCGGCTTCGTGATACGCGGTCAGTTTCTTTTCCTCGTCGGATAAAACCATACTTTTGCGTTCCGCGCCCATCAAAACCTTGTCCTTAGCAACTTCAAAATCCGTCATCGTCACAACCTTTTTGTTGTAACGTGCTGCATTTAATGCCGCTTCGTTGACGATATTTGCCAAATCCGCGCCGGTAAAGCCCGGCGTTCCGCGAGCGATTACATTTACGTCAACGTTTTCATCGAGCGGAATTTTTCTGGTGTGAACTTTTAGAATCGCATCGCGTCCTTTCACGTCCGGTCTTCCGACCATCACGCGACGGTCAAAACGTCCGGGGCGAAGAAGTGCCGGGTCGAGAACGTCCGGTCTGTTGGTCGAAGCAATCAAAATCACGCCGTCGTTCGATTCAAAACCGTCCATTTCGACAAGAAGCTGATTTAAAGTCTGCTCGCGCTCATCGTGTCCGCCGCCGAGTCCTGCGCCACGATGACGACCGACCGCATCAATTTCGTCGATAAAAACAATACACGGAGCATTCTTCTTACCTTGCTCAAATAAATCTCTGACGCGGCTTGCGCCGACACCAACAAACATTTCAACAAAGTCCGAACCGGAAATCGAAAAGAAAGGAACATTAGCTTCACCCGCGACAGCTTTTGCCAGCAAAGTTTTTCCTGTTCCCGGAGGTCCGACCATCAAAACACCTTTCGGAATTTTTCCGCCGAGTTTTTGAAATTTTTGCGGATCTTTCAGAAATTCAATAATTTCTTCGAGTTCTTCCTTTGCTTCGTCGACGCCGGCAACATCTTTGAAGGTTATACGCTTTTGCTGATTATTCAGAAGTCTGGCGCGAGATTTTCCAAAGCTGAGTGCTTTGTTACCGCCCGCCTGCATTTGGCGCAAAGTAAAAATCAAAAATCCGATAAGTAATGCAAATGGCAAAAGGTTTATTAACAAAACCCAGCCCCAGCCGCTCGAAGCAGGTTCCAAATTGACCTTTGTGCCTGTTTCGTCAGCCGCCTTTAAGATTGATTCACGCGGCGCGTCGCTGGTGTCTAAATTTGCAGTAAACTTAACTCCGTTTTTATCCAACAACTCCAACACATTCTGCTTGAGAGTAATTTCCTTAATGTCCTTATTTCTAATTTGTGTCAGACCTTGGTCAAACGATAATTCCTGCGGATTTTTGTCCTGCTTACTCTGCAAAAAATAAGCGAACACCATTGCACTGGAAATAATCATCAACCACAGTAAAATTTGCTTTGCTTTAGAACTCAATTTTTAGCCTCCAAAAATAACTTTTACTTTTTTCAGTCAATAAAAAGTTTATTTTCAATTTTCATTACTTTCGTTTGATGAAAGTTTCCTTTTTTTCGTTGTTCTCAATAGCGCGTGAAACGCTTTTTGAAAACCAATCCTTAGATTGTAGTTTGCCGTCTAGTTTTTTTCAACTGTTGTTTTTCCATAAAACAATTTTCCGTCCTTTTTCACTACGATTTCACCACCGGGAAGTTCGATTGTGTTACCGCTTTTGCGGCTCAAGATAAGATTCTCGACAGCTTCAAAATGTTTCGCGCTCAGACGGCGCAAATCACCGCGTTTGTTTTTCAGCCATTCGCGCACGATGAATCGCCGCATTGACGGAAAGACATTCATTAAATCCTTCACAAGTAAAACTTCGACTGTTTCATCTTGTCCATCTTTTGAAGAAAAAGTTTCAGTTTCACTTTCGGTGTCGCCGACTGCTGCGTCGGAATTTAAGAATTGTGTCAGCGATTCCGCATTTTCCCGCAACAATGCCGCCGTTTTCCCAAGCGTTTCAACGATTTTCGGATTAAAGTCCTTCAAAAGCGGAAGCAAAACCTTTCTGATACGCACGCGCCGAAACGCTAAATCTTCATTCATCGAATCATAGCGAAACTCAATTTCGTTCAAAAGACAAAAAATTTCTGTGTCTTCGCGCTTCGCCCACCTCAGTAAAGGGCGAACCAATCGGATTTTGGATTTTAGATTTTGGATTTTGGATTCGTTATCGAGTTCCAGATTTTGGATTCTAGATTCGTCGTCAGAATTCTGAATTCTTATTGGCTTCATCCCGCCGAGACCGTCTAATCCGCTTCCGCGAATTAGATTTAGCAGAAAAGTTTCGGCTTGGTCATTAAGCGTATGCGCGGTCAAGATTCCGTCAGCATCGAGATTTTTTGCGGTTTCGGTGAGAAATTCGTAACGCGCAAGGCGTGCGTTTTGTTCGAGGTTTCCCTCTTGATTTTCGATTTTAGATTCTGAATGTTGGATTCCTACGGCAAGCTCGAATTCGAGTTTTTCTGCTAATTCCTTAACAAATCTTTCGTCTTCAACACTTTCCTCGCCGCGCAGATTGTGATTAAAATGCGCGAGAACAAAATGCAGATTCAACTTTTTTTTATTTCTCAATTCATTCAAAGCCAAAGCCAAACTAACCGAATCCGCGCCGCCTGAAATTGCCACGATAAAAGCTGCGCCCGCAAACGGCAAATCAAGTCTGCGCCATTCGGTCAGAAGATTTCGCGTGAATTTGTGCATTTTTTATTTATATCTCAACATCAATCAACCAGAATCCATTATTCACCAATCAGAAATCATCATTCTGATTACTCTCTTTCCAAACTTTCTCTCGCGTGTTCCAACACCTCAAAAACTCTCTCCGGCGACGTTCCGCCGATTTGATTTTTGCTTGCCAGAGTCTGTTCGAGACTCAAATGTTCAAACACATCTTTTTCAATAATTTCAGAAAACTTTCGCATTTCATCCAAACTCAATTCATTTAATTCCTTATTTTTTGAGACTGCATATAGAATAATTTCCTCGACCGCTTGCTGAGCGATTTTGAAAGGTAAATTTCTCTGTAACAAATAATCAACAAGCTCACTTGCGTTCAGATAGCCTTTTGTCGCGGCGGCGCGGGCTTTTTCGACATTGACGCGCAAATTTTTCAAGACTATTTTTGCCGTTTGCAAGCACATTGAAACCGTATCAACCGTGTCGAAAACCCCCTGCTTGTCTTCCTGCAAATCTTTGTTATAGGCAAGTGGCAAACCTTTCATCAACGAGAGTAGCGAGGTTTGATGTCCGAAAATGCGTCCGGCTTTCCCGCGTATCAGTTCAAGCGCATCAAGATTCCTGTTTTGTAGCGTCAAACCTATCGAAACCGCATCACCGAATTCGACAAATCCGAATTCCGTTGTTGAATATAAAATCAAATCTTCGGCAAGCCGCGACAGATGAACCATAATCAAAGAACACGCACCGACAAATTCAATCGCAAAATCACAGTCGGAAACCGCGTCGAGACTATTGGCGGTTACGCCTTCAAAATCGAGTTCCCGCGCAATTAATTCGCGGTCAATCTCTATGGAAGTTCCTGCCAAAGCCGCCGCGCCCAGAGGCAAAACATTCACCCGCCGCCAAACTTCATCGAGTCTTTCTTTGTCGCGTGCCAGCATTTCAAAATATGCTAGACACCAATGCGCCCATAGAACCGGCTGCGCTCGACGCAAACTCGTGTAGCCGGGTAAAACGGCTTCGCTTTGCTTTTCAGCCGCCGCGATTAAAGCCTTTTGTAAATCTCTCGTAAATTTTGATATTTCTTCTATTTCTTCACGCAGCCAGAGCCGAAACGCCGTAGAAGACTGGTCGATGCGGCTTCTGCCCGTGCGAAGTTTTCTGCCTGCTTCGCCGACAAGCTGCACGAGCCGCGTTTCAATAAAAGAATGAATGTCTTCGGACGGCAGCTCGTCAAAGTAATTTTTATCGTAATCGGCGCGTTTGAGAATTGTCTGCAAGCCATTTTTGACGCGCTCGGATTCGAGCCGTGTGAAAATTCCGGCATCGAAAAGTGCATCGCAATACGAAAGACTGACGCGAATATCAGCCGCGAAGATTCTTCGGTCAAATTTGAACGAATTATTAAACTCGGCAAAAATTTCGTCTATCATTTCGGTAATCATCCGCCTTAAAAATTTTTAATTCGGTATCGCGTCATTTAGTCTAAAATTATTGTAGGTGGAAACTCCGAAATCTAAAAATCGACCGTAATTTTCTAAAACCAGCGTAAAAATTTGCCTATAGGAACTTTTACTAAATGCAGCATTTGGGTAACGTGCTTAACTGTTACCTCATCTCTTTCCAAAATGTTTATCCATAAAAGCTGTTTGTCGTTTAGCCTTTCCAGAATATTTTCTTCCAAATCAATTTCTTTGTCGCTTCCGTCCGCATCATACAGATAAGTTAAAATCTTCATTTTTATTTTACCTTCCCGCTGTTCGATAATTACCGCAGAAAATCAATTTGCAAACATTTCAAGTTTATTTTCCGTTTTTTAGCTTATTAGTCAATCTTTTTATTTTGTCGCCCGACAAAGATTTGTCTATTATAAATTTTCGATGGGTTATGCAGTTATTTAACTGTTATGATATTTAAGCCGGAGAGAAAAAATGCCCGAATTTGAAAATAAACTAACCGAGGAAACGCGCGCGAATTTAAAAAAACTGAGTAAATCGCTGCTGCGCCTGCATAAAACATTGCTCGATGCCGAACGCAGACAGTATGAACTCATCAACGGCAGAGTGCAGTCAACCGGCGAGATGCTGCGGCTCGTCCTCGACGACGCGCATTTTGCCTGGCTGCGAATCTTGTCCGGGCAGATTGTTTTGATTGACGAATTTTTGGCGAGTAAACAACCGACGATTGAAACGGACGGCAAAAATTTAATCGAACAAACCGCGCGACTTTTGAACTTTAAGGACGAAAACGGGAGTTTCGGCAATAAATTTCAGGCGGCTTTGCAAAACGATTCAAACACCGTCATCAATTACAACGAAGCCCTCAATCTCGTTAAGTAACGAAAAGATAAACGAAAAGATAAACGATAAAGGAGAAAAACTAATGGAAAGTTTAGAAGTCAA
>DATLXD010000191.1:0-3152 GCA_035575965.1 Pyrinomonadaceae bacterium
AGGCGACCGGAGTTTGACACAAGGAGATTATAAAACGGCAATCAATAAATTTGCTCAAGCGACTCTCTTAAACCCGAATAATCCGAAGGCGCATTTCGGAAAAGGTAAGGCTCATTATTATCTGAAGGAATTTGACCAATCGCTCGGCGAATTGGACACGGCTTTGAATCAAGGTTATACGCCACCGCTCGAAGTCTATAAAATTCGCTGGCTTCTCAATTTCGAGAAAAAGAATTTCGATGCGGCTCTCGACGACGCGCAAAAAGGTTTGCAGCTTGCACCGTCGGATTTAACGTTAAATTTGGCAGGCGGTCAGATTTATCTTGCCAAAAATTCTTACAATGAAGCACTCGCGGCTTTTCAGAAAGTCCTTCAATTAGACCCGAATAACGCCGACGCTTATTATTATATTGCTTTGGCTTATCAAAATTTGGGCGACTACAAAAATCAGGAATCTAATGCTGCGGAAGCCGTAAAAAGAAACACAAAATTCTTGGGTGAGTCTTATTTTATCGTCGGCGATGCCGCGCAGAAATCCAAAAATTACAACGAAGCGATTGAAGCGTATCGCAAAAGTTTAAACGCCAAACCTGATTATTATCCGGTTTATCACAATTTATCGGACATCTACCGCATCCAAAATCGTTTTGAAGAAGCAATCGAAATTGCGAAAAAAGGCACGGCGATTTTCCCGAACGATGCGAATCTTTATATTGATTTGAGCCGTTATTACAGCTTAGCTGACCAAAGCGCATTGGCAATCGGCGCGGCGCAGCAAGCGGTAAAACTTATACCGGACAAATATATCGGTTACAGCAGTTTGTGCCGCGCTTATTACGAAGACAAGCAATTTCAGCCTGCTCTCCAAGCGTGCGATTCCGCGCTCAAATTAAATCCGAACGACGGCGAAGCCAATGTCTATCTCGGTTTTACTTATCTTTCCTTGGACAAAACCGACACGGCAAACGAGTATTTCGCTAAAGCCGTCAACGGATTGAAAGATTATACGCAAAAGAATCCCGATTATTCGGACGGATTTTATCTTTTGGGAAACGCTTATTATTACGCCAATCAACCGAAAAATGCCATCGAAGCCTACAGCCAGAGTTTGCAGTTGTATCCGCAGTTTGCCAAAGCGCGTTTTAATCTCGGCTTGGCTTATTTTGTCAACGGCAACACAACTGCCGCCCAGGAACAATACAATGCTTTGCTGAAACAAGATAAGGATTTAGCCGCTAAGTTGAAGCAGACGCTCGATAAAAAAACTGAAAAAGTAAAAAACCAAAAGTGAAAAATTCCGTTTTCTCACTTTTGGTTTTTTACTAAAGAATTTCAGCCGAAGAAACTCTTGGCGGGAAAATCAAAATGATTTCCCATCAAAAAATACGCAAGATTTGGATTATCGTGCGAGCGATCGTAGCCGACAAGTTCGACATAGGCGCGACCTTTAATGTCGTTTTCGCCTGATTTTCCCGTAACTTCGCACGCGCCTTCCCAATAAACAATCATCGTCGTGCCGCGCGTGTCGAGTTCCTGATTCTGCATCGCTGGCGTAACCGTCAAATCTAAATTAAACTTCGGAACTTTTAATTTCCAGCCGCTCGGATAGACAGCATCGGTTTGCGGGCTTTTCCAAAATCCGGTCGGCTCAATCGTAAAATCCGTATCGGCGAGCGGCGTAAATTCGCCGTCTTTTGTAACAAAAGTTCCGCTTGAAAAAGGCGAAACGCCGCCCGCGCCGTTGCGGATTTGATAACACATCAATTCGGTTTCGTCGTCGAGCTGGATGCTGAACCAATCCCAGCCTTTTTGATTGTCCGTCGGTGTCCAAGTCCCGAATTCCCTGTCCATCCAAGCCGAGCCTGTAAAATGTTCGGTTTTGCCGTCCCAAACAATATCGCCTTCCATTTCCATTCGCGTATAGGAAAAATAGCGTGACGCTTCGCCTTCGTCTTTGAACGAGACACCGTTTTTTCCTTTACCGTTGAGAATCGGTTTTTTGGTCGGCTTCAAATTCGCTTCAAAAACGACATCGTTTCCGGTTGTCGCCCGCAAAATATGTGTTCCATGCGATTCGCGTAGAGACCAATCGCCGAGCCGCAGATGAAAATGTTCTTCGCTTGCCGAAGCGGGTAAATCGAACCAACCGTTCGCGCTTTTGCGGTGCGCGTAACGAAACTTTTTATTATCTGTATCGGTTATCGCAAAATGCGCGAAGTAAATCGGATTGCCAAACAGCCGAAGCGGAACAAGACTGAATTTATCCAAATCGGTGCGCCGCTTGAAAAAGACAAGCTCAAAACCAAACTTTCCGCCCGAAGCGGTTTCGCCGTGTCCGGTGTAATACCACCATTCGGTCTGCGCGTTTTTATGCGCGTAAAGGTCGCGCGGCAACTCAACCGCGTCGAGTTCCGTGCCGTCGCGCAAAGTGTCGGCTTTTCCGACAAAAGTGTCGGTCAAAGTTTCAAAAAAATCACCCGCCGTTTTCTCGAATTGCTTCAAATAATCCTGAACGTCTTCTTGAAAAGTGTTTTGGTCACTCATTCGTTAAATCTTCCCTTTTGTTAAAATCTTTAATTATCATAGTCGTTGGCAAAAGCATCAGCAATTGTAAAAATAAACAAATCTTTTGATTAACTTTTCAAAATTTTCTTTCCGTATTTCCAAAACTTCTTTTTATCATCTGCGGCAAGTTCATCGATTTTCAGCATTAAAAAGTCAGCGATTTCTTTGTGTGTGCGAAGCGAATCGCGTTTTTCGTAAAATTCCGAAAGGTCAATCGGCTTGCCGAAATAAATGCGGATTTTCTCGCCGCCGCGCCAATTTCCCAAAATCTGTTTCGGCAAATCGTTTCCCAAACCGGCGATGAAAACCGGAATGATTTGCGGGCGCGATGCCATAATCACTTTTCCGATGCCGGGCTGTGCGGGCAAAAAACTGTAACGGTCGTTCGACAAATTGCGCTTGCCTTCCGGGTGAAAACCGATGACGTGCGCCGCGCCGTGCGAGCAAATATCAATCAGTTTCCGCATCGAAAACTTATCGAACTCGCGCTTTTTTATTTCGCGGGCTTCGCGGAAAAACGGCGGAAACATCGAAAACCAGCCCATCACGAAATTGACGAACCAGCCCAAAGGCGAATCGTAAAAAAA
>DATLXD010000192.1:0-2152 GCA_035575965.1 Pyrinomonadaceae bacterium
ACGTGCGTTTGTCCCAGCTTAATCGTCAAGCCTTTGTTCATCGCCGCGCCAAGCGGAAGTTTGTCGGCAAATCCGACATAAACGCCTGGAATCGATATTGTTCCGGCTTTGCGACAGCTCATAATCGCCTGACGCACGGCGTGAACGCGGTCGGTGGCGAGAAAAGTCGCCGTTTTTACCGCATCGAGAATTCCGTCAACCTTACCGCCCGCAAGTGCTTCGCATCCAACCGCGTCCATACAGCGGTCTGGTCCGCGGTCGCCGGTCATTTCCATCAAGCGTTCATAAACGTCAACGTCATCAAAATTTATTGTTTCGGCTTTTCCGTCCTGTTCCGCCATTGCAAGGCGTTCCGGCACGTTGTCAATCAAAATAACTCTGCCCGCGCCGAGCATCCACGCGCATTTGACGGCAAGCTGACCGACCGGACCGCCACCCCAAATCGCCACCGTGTCGCCGTCTTCAATTTCGCAGTTTTCCGCCGCCATATAAGCGGTTGGGAAAATGTCTGACAGAAATAAAACTTTTTCGTCCTCGATTCCGCTCGGAACTTTGAACGGTCCAACATCGGCAAACGGAACGCGCAGGTATTCAGCTTGTCCGCCCGAAAAACCGCCGAGCATATGTGAGAAACCAAACAATCCGGCGGGCGATTGCCCCATCGCTTCGCGGGCGATTGCCGCGTTAGGATTTGATTTGTCGCAGCACGAATACAATTCCTTTTGACAGAAAAAACATTCTCCGCAAGCAATAACAAAAGGCACGACGACTTTATCGCCGACCTTCAAATTATTGATTCCGCTTCCGACTTCGACGACTTCGCCCATATTTTCGTGACCGAGAATATCGCCTTTTTCCATCGTTGGCTGATAACCGTCCAAAAGATGTAAATCCGAGCCGCAGATAGCGGTTGACGTAATTTTAACAATCGCATCGCGCGAATCTTCTATTTTCGGTTCGGGAACGTCGTCCACCCGAACATCGTTCGTTCCGTGCCAACATAATGCTTTCATAAATTTCTCCCTTGTATATGTAAATTTATTTGTATAAAAATAAAAGGAAAACTTGCGAATTGCCAAACGGCAACTGCTTCCTCCTTTTGATTTAACCTGTTGTCTTCCGGAAATTTTTTACGCTCTGAAAAATGAACTTCGCTGTAGTCGTTCCGCCAATTTTTTATAAATTGCCCGATAATCTTTGAAACAAATCTATAAAATTGCGTGCAGCGCATTTTTTTCAGTCAGAAGACATAATCAAATTTATTCGACTGTTTTTATTCTCGATAAAAACGGCAGATTTATCAAGTGCCTTTATATTTCAAGTTTAGGAACAAACAAAATA
This sequence comes from Pyrinomonadaceae bacterium, assembly GCA_035575965.1. Classification (GTDB taxonomy): domain Bacteria; phylum Acidobacteriota; class Blastocatellia; order Pyrinomonadales; family Pyrinomonadaceae. The sequence goes on from DATLXD010000192.1 coordinate 1,342, forward strand.
TCGGTGATAATAGATTCTTAAGACGTGCTGAATTATTTTATTCACAATATAGGTATCTATGAAAAAACTTCCACGCGAATTTTACACGCGCGGCGACACTCTTGAAATCGCTCAGGATTTGCTCGGCAAACTTCTGGTCGTTTCGACCGCGAGCGGCGAGCGTGTTTCAGGAATGATTATCGAAACCGAAGCGTATTTCGGCGCGATTGACAAAGCCGCGCATTCTTACGGCAACCGCCGCACGACGCGCACCGAAACGATGTTTGCCGTTGGCGGAACGGCGTATATTTTTTTTATCTACGGAATGTATTTTCAATTCAACGTCGTCGTCGGCGCGATTGACACGCCACACGCAATTTTGATTCGCGCAGTCGAACCTGTCGAAAACATAGAAATTATGCGGATGCGTCGAAATGCTAAAAGCAAAAATCCCAACCGAAAAATGCTCGATAAAAACCTAACATCGGGACCCGGAAAACTCTGCATCGCGCTCGGAATTGACAGGACTTTTAACAACGAAGATTTGTTGGGCGATAAAGTTTGGCTGGAAGATTTCAAAGCGTTGTCTGCCGAAGAAATTGCAAGCGGAAAAAGAATTGGTATTGATTACGCGGAAGAATTTGCCGAAAAGCCCTGGCGTTTTTGGGCGAAGGATAATTTGTTTGTGAGTCGAAAATAAAAAAGCCGTCTGAGTTTATCGCTCAAACGGCTCTTCGGTAAGTCTGTTGAAATTGACCTGTGCTTTTGTCAAAAAAGCCGAGCAAGTCTTCAAACTATTCGGAGACTTCGCGCTCAGGTCGCAGCTACCTCA
>DATLXD010000193.1:0-1887 GCA_035575965.1 Pyrinomonadaceae bacterium
GATTTTCGGTCGCCCGACATCTTTTGTGCCGTGAATAATCTGCCGCTGCAAATTCGATTCGTCCACAACGTCGAAATCAACCAAGCCGATTGTGCCGACACCTGCCGCCGCCAAATACAAACCGAGCGGCGAACCCAAACCACCCGTTCCAATCATCAAAACCTTTGCCGCTTTTAATTTGCGCTGACCTTCGAGTCCTACTTCAGGCAAAATTAAATGCCGACTGTAACGCGCATATTCGTCGCTGTTTAATGTTGGTAATTCTGTCGTGGCTTTTGCTTCGACAACCGCGCTTCCGCCCGCAATCGAAGGTACAATCATCAGCGTTTCACCGTCTTTAATCGATGTATTTTCACCGTCGAGATGCCGAATGTCTTCGTCACCCACGTAGACATTAACAAAATTTCGCAGCTTGTTTTGGTCATTGTAAAGATGCTTTTTTAAATCCGCAAACTGCGTCGTCAAAGCGTTTAACGCTTCGCCCACAGTCGTTGCTTCGACTTCGATTTCCGACTGTCCGCCTGCGAATTGAAGCAAAGGCGTTGGAATAATAATAGTTACTGCCATAAAATTCTCCTTAAAAATTAAAACCGAATTTTTAGCCACAGATAAACACAGATAGACACAGATTTTTAGAACGATAAATCTCTATGATTTTAATTCATCAATCATCATTCCTAATTCATAAATTAAAATTATCTGTGTTTATCTGTGTGCAACTGTAGTTGATTTTCTTCCTTCTTAATTTGTTCCTCATTAAATTTCGAGCGGTCGTTTTCCATTTCCCACGAGCGAACGTCCGTCGCTTTCCCCTCTAAAACCGAAACGATAATGTAAGACCAAACCGGAAGCGCGTGGTCTAAATCAAACTGCGACGGAAACGCTCTGTCATTAGGATGCGAATGATAATAGCCGACGACATCGAGTTTTTTTTCACGCGCATAGCGTTCGGCTCGCAAAACATCCTTCGGTAAAATCAGCACGCGGTTGTGTCTGGTTAATTCTTCGCTGGAGTTTTCCATCGGCAAAAGTTCGATGACTGTTTTGCCTTTTTCCCCGTCGAAATGCCCGATTAACATTCCGCCGCATTCGTTCGGATAATCGCGCTCGCCGTGCGCTTCGATTTGTTCGATTAATTGTTTGACTATCGAAATCATATCTTCTCTAACGCCTGTTCAATGTCTGCAATAATATCTTTTGTATCTTCGATGCCGACGGAAATTCTTACAAGACCGTCCGAGATTCCCAAATCGGCGCGTCTTTTCGGCGAAAGCTCGCGGTGTGAAGACGTTGCCGAATGTGAAACGAGCGTAAAAATATCGCCTAAACTCGTTGCCCGAACGCACAGTTTCAAAGCATCTGCAAACCGAAAAGCCGCCTCGCGCGTGCCGTCTTCGAGTATAATCGTAACCAAAGCTCCGGCATGCGGCGGGCGCAAAACCCGTTTAACCAAATCCGCTTCATCCGTCAAACCCGGGTAAAAAACTTTTTTAATCTGCGAGTGTTTTGAAAAATGCTCCGCCAGAATTTTTGCGTTTTGACATTGTTTTTCAAGGCGCAACGCCAGCGTTTTTATTCCGCGCAAAATCTGGTGCGCTTCCCAGACGCTCAAAACTCCGCCGCCGAGTCTCCGAACATTGACTAACGCCGGACGGTCGGATTCTTTTTTGGCAATAACAACTCCGCCCGTCGCATCTCCGTGTCCGCCCAAGTATTTCGTCGCGCTGTGAACCGAAAAATCAGCGCCTAAATTTAACGGTTGACACAAATAAGGCGTGGCGAAGGTATTGTCAACGATTAACCGCGCATTCGCTCCGTGCGCGGTTTCGGCGCAAGCGGCGATGTCGCAAACTTTCAAAAGCGGATTTGAAATCGTTTCCACTAGCA
>DATLXD010000194.1:0-3206 GCA_035575965.1 Pyrinomonadaceae bacterium
GATGTTGTAATTCGCGCGTTTCGCAAAGCGGGCGTGGATTTACAAAAGGAAGTTCACGAAGATATGGCGGCGAATTTTTCCGTCTATCCGAAAAAATGAGTTTGAAATCACCCGACGCGAACATTGTCCATCGCCGCGTGCCGAACTTACAGACATTTTTCACCAGACGCGGAAAATCTCTGGCAATCACGCAAAACGGCGAAGATTACAAAGCAGGCGATGTCATCGCTTGGGATTTGGACGGAAATGGAATGACGCACGTCGGACTCGTTTCAAATATTTATAATGAAACCACAAAACGCTATCTCATCATTCATAACATCAGCGGCGGAGCGCAAGCTGAAGATAAAATTTTCGATTGGAAAATCATCGGTCATTATCGGTATTTTTAATTTTTAAATCCAATAAAACCAACGGCAATCTTTATTTGGAATATTTATTAACCAAGGCTTCATACTTCTTTTCTATATGCTCGGCAGTGTATTTTTTCTCTAACTGTTTTATCTAGCACTCAAGGGTCAACGTGCCGAATTTCGCTGATTTTAGTCTTTCAAACGTCATATTTCCACCGGCTTCTACAACGTAAGCATTGACGATTTCATAAGTAAAACTCATTGGCTTGCCTTTAAATTCAGCCAAAAAGTAATCTAATCCATAGCCTCCTATCGTAAAAGATTTGATTTTGCCGTCGGTTTTCTTAATGCTAGCGTGGACATAATCGCCCATTTCAAAGTTGATGAATTTACCGCTAATTGTTTTAACGGCTTTAATCTTTTCAGGTTTTTTATTCTTTTGAGCGAAAGTTTGAAAACTAAATATGAACAGGCTCAAGCAGAGAAACATCAATATTTTGTTTTTCATATTTTTTATTTTTTGACGATGATATTTTTACGATTCTCTCTGCATTTGTTCATTATCAGTTAGTTCAACTCTACCTTTTTTATCGCGGCAAAATTCCGCAACGAGTTTGACAAAGTGTTCGGGCTTTTCTTCCGGCGGAACGTGACCGCAATCTTTAAGGACGACGAGGCGAGAATTTAGAATCAAATCGTAAAGTTTTTCTCCGTTGTGAACCGGAATTACGTTGTCATCTTCGCCCCAGACGAGCAGCGTCGGTTGATTTATCAAATAGGCATCCGTTTCGATGCGGCTCGCGTCCCACTTTCGCGCCGATGTCAAAATGGAATGATGCGCGTTTTTTGCTCTCAGCGGACGATGCACGGCTTCGATTCTTTCCTTCGTTATCAAATGATGATTGACGGGCGCGATGGTTCTTCGCATTCGCAGCCTTAAAAATCTTTTTGAATCAATCAGAAAAGGCGAAACAATCTCGCCAACACCGGAAATCGCAGTAAAGCGTAAAATCGAATTTCGGATTGCCCCGTCATTTGAAACCGGACTGACGAGAACGAGTTTTTCGACTCTTTCGGGATAATCGAGCGCGACCGTCGAAGCGACCGCGCCGCCGTAGGAACTTCCAATCAAAATTGCGCGACCGATGCCAAGCCGGTCCATAAACCGTTCAATCATTCTGGCTTGCGAGACAATCGAATATTCAAACCATGCCGGTTTGTCGGAAAAACCAAAACCGAGCAAGTCAACCGCGACGACGTGGAAATTTTGCTCCGCTAACTGCGGCGCGACCGTTTGCCAGACATACGTCGAAGCGGTGAAGCCGTGAATTAAAACAAGCGTCGGATTCGTTGCATCGCCGAATTCCTGATAATGCACCGTCGCGCCGTCGACTTCAGTAAAGTGCGAATTTTCCGGGTGATGAATTTTGTCGGCGAAATCCTCCCAGGAAACTTCACGCGCCCGCGACAGCATTTTCCATGCAATCAAACCGCCAATCGCGCCGCCGACACCTATTGCTAAATTTTTCTTGTTCATATTTTTCCTTACTGACTAATTTTATATCACAACTATACGCGGCTGAATAAATTTTTGTTCTTTGTCATAAAAACCGACGGCAAGCAAATTTTCTGCTTCGTCAATCATTCTGACTGCTTGATTGTTTGCGATTTCCGCATCTTCAAATTTTAGTTTTTTACCGGTTTGAATATTTTTTACTTCTTCACTGCTCAAAATAACTTTCGGCAAATGCGCGAGCGTGTCGTTCATCGAAATTAGAACCTCGCCGAGTTTGTCTTTTGACACGATTTCTTCTGATTCTTCCAAAGTAACGGCTTTTGATAAATCGAATTGCCCGGCGCGGGTTCTTCGCAAAGCCGCCAGATGTGCGCCGATTTCTAATTTTTTTCCGATGTCTTCGGCTAAAGTTCTGATATAAGTTCCTGCCGAACACAAAACTCTGAGGTCAACATCCAAAGTCCAAAGTCCAAAGTCATTTTTTTGCAGGTCTGCGGTCTTCGATTTTTGGTCTTTAGTTATTTCGATTTCATAAATTGTAACCTTCACGGATTTTCGCTCAATTTCAACACCTTTTCGCGCCAACTCATAAAGTTTTTTGCCCGCAACTTTTTTCGCCGAATACATCGGCGGCGTTTGTTCGATTTCACCGCGAAAATCTTTTAATACTTCTTTTATTTCTTCATTTTGAATTTTGAATTTTGAATTTTGAATTTGTTTCGGGCTTCCCGAAACATCGCCCGTGTCGGTTTCAAAACCGAATCGAACGGTCGCTTCATATTCCTTTTTATCTTTGTCGAGAAACTGTGCAAGGCGCGTCGCCTTACCGACGAGCATCACTAAAACGCCCGTCGCAAAAGGGTCGAGCGTTCCGGTATGTCCGATGCGCTTCGTTTTCAGGATGCGCCGCAGACGCGCCACGACATCGTGCGAAGTTAAACCTTCCGGTTTATCAATGATTAAAATTCCGCTGGTCATATTTTTAATTTTGGATTTTGGATTTGCAAACCTGTAATATCTTTAATGTTAATATTTTCAAAATTCAGTTTTTTGAAATCTTAAATTTGAGATTAACCGAAAGCATTCTAAAATTACCTCGTGTTCAAAAAAACTTGGAAGAAACGCAAGTCATATAATAGCGAAACCGACGAAGCGGAAAAACCGGCGCATCCGATTAACGTGGAAAAATCACGCACGAGAACTTTTGACCGCGCAGTAAATTTGCTCGCTTTCAAACAGCGCTCGGTTTCGGAACTACGAACGCGGCTGCTTGAAAAAGATTGGACAAATGCGGAAATTGTCGAAGAAGTTATCGAAAAACTTGCCGGTTACGGATA
>DATLXD010000195.1:0-6263 GCA_035575965.1 Pyrinomonadaceae bacterium
TGAAACGGGTGTGAATCTTGTTGGTCGAAATTGAAAGCTTATTTGAAACAAGCGGCGGCAAGAACTTATCCGGCTCTTTCGGAAGCTATCAGCAAAGGATTATTGACTATCTCGGCAACTGATGCCGCTAATTGGATAAAACACTGCGGATATGTATAGCATTTATATGAAATCTGCTCTAAGTTGGGTGGTGGCAACATAGTTTCAAGCAATTTCCATTGCTTATCAGAAAGGTCAGTCGGATAAGTTTTTCTTTTCATCGCAGAAACAGTTTAACCGTTTCCGCTGACCTTTCCTGAATTTCCAAACAGGCTCTAAGATAAAACTTTTATGATTATTGCGCTTGATAAAGAAAAACTCGTTGCAGCTTGCCAGGCATTAGCCAAACAAGACAAAGATTTGGCTTTTATTTTTCAAACTTTCGGAACGCCGCCGCTCTGGGCGCGTGAACCCGGTTTTGCAACGCTTGTTCATATAATTCTCGAACAGCAGGTTTCGGTCGCTTCGGCAAAATCGGCGTTTGATAAATTGGTGAAATACGTCGACATTTTAACACCCGAAAGTTTTCTAAAAATAAACGACGCAGAGTTAAAAGCCGTCGGATTCAGCCGACAAAAAACCGGCTACGCACGCGGTTTGGCGGAAGCGATTTTGCAGGAAAAAATTGATTTGAAAGGTTTGAAAAACGTGCCGGATGAAATGGTTAAGGCAGAACTGAAAAAACTTAAAGGCATTGGCGATTGGACATCCGACATTTATTTACTAATGGCTTTACAGCGTGCCGACGTGATGCCGAAAGGTGATTTGGCTTTGCACGTCGCTTGGCAAAAACTCAAAAATCTGGAACTGCGCCCCACGGCAGACGAGTTTTTGGTAATCGCCGAGAAATGGAAACCGTTTCGCGCGGTTGCGGCGAGATTGCTGTGGCATTTTTATTTAAGCGCAAAGAACTCCAGATTCCAGACTGCAGATTCCAGATTCCAAATTTAAGATTCGGTTTTCGCCTTGCGAAGTTGGAATAACAGATTTGTCGTTTGAATTTTGAAATTATCAAATGCGGTATTTAATTTGGAATCTGAAACTAGGAATAATAAATGATGTTAGAAAAAGAACTCGAAACAGCAATCGCGCTGGCGCGAAACGCAGGCGAAACAATTTTGGAATTTTACGAAAACGGTTTTGAAATCGAAGAGAAAATTTGTGCCGATAATTTTTCAGAACCTGTAACGATTGCCGACAAAACCGCGAGTCGTATCATTGTCGAAGGGTTAAGCGGCGCTTTTCCGAACGACGGAATTTTGTCCGAAGAAGAGTTTGACGATAAGAAAAGGTTAGACAAACAGAGAGTTTGGATAATTGACCCACTCGACGGAACGCAGGGTTTTATCAATAGAGATGGTGATTTCGCCGTGCAAATCGGATTGGCTGAAAATGGCGAAGCGATTTTAGGCGTGGTTTATTTGCCGACTGAAAATGTTTTATATTTTGCGTCAAAAGACGAAGGCGCGTGGATGACTGAAAATAAAAAAACACCGGAGCGTTTGAAAGTTTCAGACGAAACCGATTTTGCGCGGATGAACTTGGCAGTCAGCCGCAATCATCGAAGTCCGCGAATGTCGCTCGTTGCGGAAAGTCTAGGTTTGAAAAAGGAAGTCAGACGCGGCTCGGTGGGTTTGAAAATCGGTTTGATTGCGCAAAAATTTTGCGATCTTTATATACACCTTTCACCGCGCACGAAGCACTGGGACACTTGCGCTCCTGAAATTATTCTGCTGGAAGCAGGCGGGCGAATGACCGACCTTTTCGGCAAAAAAATCATTTACAATACGCCTGATGTTCACAACTACAACGGCGTTTTGGCGAGCAACGGTATCGCCCATGATTTAGCAACTGCGAAGTTAAAACCTTTATTGACCGAGTTCGGGCGTTTGAAGGTTGAAGCGTAAAGATAATTTAATTTTTTCAGGCTTTTAATTCGGGTTTAAGAAGATTTTGCCTGCGAAATACACGAAAAATACAAAATAAAAACAAAAATTATGAGCAAAATGACTTCTTTTTGGATGTTTCACAGATAAGCGCAAAATGATTACCGCGTTTTCAGCGTATCTCACAAAACTGCCAGCCGAATTCATCCCAAGCACTAAAATACAAAAATATAATTCACAACTTTAATAAGTTTAGTTATAATCGCGGTGTGTCTGCCGCCTGCAAATATCTGCAACCCTTTTTTGGCGGTTGTGCATCTATTTTTTAAGATTTGATTCTACTTCCAAAAGCAGTTTCAAAAACATCTTTAGTAAGAAGTCCGAGTTCGCGGAAATTCTTTTTCAATTTAGTAAATCCTTCGGAGGAAATATGCCGTTAAAATCAAAAATCATTCGTGCCGCCTGCGCTTTTTGTTTAGTTTTTTCGATGACGATTTTGGCTTTTGCCGATACGATTCGCTTAAAGGACGGAAGCATTATCAAAGGTAAAATTATCACTTTCGGCGACGGTAAATTCACGGTCATTATCGGCGAGGGAACGCGCACCCGCCAACTGAGCTTTAATGCTGGCGAAGTCGAATCAATCTCATTTGATACCGATACGACCGCCGACAATTCCGGGCAAACAAACAGAAGCAACATTCCGCAAGTGTCCTCGCCGAGAACTACTGCGACGACTGGCACGAATCAAACATCGAACGATTCTGCTCCGAAACTTGAACCGATAAAGGTCAACGTCAAAGTTTCAGCCGACAACTCTTCAAACGGCTGGACGAATTCCGGTTGGGTAGTACAGAAGGGACAAAAAATCAGAATCGTCGGCAACGGTCGAGTTTCATTAGGCGACGGGCGTTTTGCGACTCCGAGCGGCGTTGCCTCCCTGCCGGACACCGGCAAATTAATGTCGAGCCAAGCAACCGGCGCTCTGATTGCCGTTGTCGGCGACGACAACAACGAATTTATCTTCGTCGGCGATTCGCGCGAATTTACCGCGACGCGCGACGGCGCGCTTTTTCTCGGCGTGAACGAAGGAAATCTGGATGACAATTCAGGCACATTTGACGTGAGAATCGAAATCGACCCGAGCAAATAGACAAAAATAAAAAGTAAAAAGGCAAAAGCACAAATTAAGAGAAAATATTTTTCTCAATTCGTAACTGTAATTGTGAGAAATGCTTGTAACGCAGCTTGTTAATCAAGTCGCCAGAGTGAGAGTCGCCGGTTGTTTTTCAAAATATTCTTTTTCAAACCTGTTCGGCGTTTTATAGCCGAGTGCCGAATGCAAAAAACCATCGTTGAAATCCTCAATGAGTGTATCGAGTGCTGCTAAAAATGATTCCCAAATGTCTCCGTTTGCTATACCAACGCTCAGAATCTTCTTTGCATTCTCGCAAATTTGCTTTCGAGAAAAAACTTGTAGAACTATTTTTGAAACATTTTCACTTGAGGATACAGCTTCAAGGAAAATCTTGCCATTATTTTCACTTTTCTTAATTTGAACAAACTCTTTTTTACCCGGCGATTGAATCTCGTATTCTGTTGTGTCTGGAGATTTTGTCCTAAAACTAACTAAGACTAATTTCTTTTTTGATTCATCGTACAAATTTACTGAAACTTCTGAAAGAGTTTTTACTTCAAAGTCAAAAAATTTAACTTTATCATCGGATACCTCTTTGGGAGCTTTTAGAATTTCTAAAGTTAAATCCTCTATTTTTACAGGCATTTTCGAGATGTTTTTACTTTGCGCCAAAATAGAAGCTGGAGCGATTATGTTTAGAGCTATCAGCATCAAAATTGCCAGTAAAATCCACAAGACAGGTTTTTCCATTTTTTTCTCCTTAAATAAAATCTGTAGTGAATTGAAAGAATTTTGCTGGGGAGCAGTGAGTCTTAGATTTTAACTTAAGACGTATTGTTGATTAATCACGGAAAGAAAAATGTCAAGGTTATATCAGATAAATCCTAATACGATGTTTTATGTTGTAATATTTTGATTTTATGAACAATCATTCTTTAGCAATTTTAGAATACGAAAAACTTCTCGCGCTCGTCGCCCGCAACGCGCAGACACCGATGGGCAGAGCGCGGCTGGAAAATTTACAGCCTTTGACGAACCGTTTGCAACTCGAACGTGATTTGCGGGCGATTGCGGAAACTTTTGAATTGAGCGAAAAACAAATTTCGTGGCGTTTTTCCGAACTTCCCGACCCTTCGGGCGCAGTTGCTGTTCTAAGGATTAAAAACGCGACGCTCGACCCCGTGTCCTTGCTTGAAATTACGCGGCTATGCAATCAGGCGTTGTTTGCGCGTTCGGTCATCTCGCCGGAAAAAGAATTTACGCCGACGCTCTGGCAAACGGTCGAAAATCTGCCGCCCCAGCTTTTTGAAGCCCTAAGCAAAATCAATAAAAAATTATTGCCGAGCGGCGAAATTGACGACTCGGCTTCACCCGAACTCGCCGGAATAAGGCGCGAAATAAACAATCAACGCACGCGCCTGACAAAATCGCTCGAAGGTTTAATGCGTAATAATTCCGGCGCAATCCAGGACGAAATCGTAACAATGCGCAACGAGCGTTTCGTCGTTCCCGTCAAGGCGGATTTTCGCGGCAAAGTGCAAGGCGTGGCGCACGGCTTTTCTTCGTCGGGAGCAACCGTTTTCATCGAACCGCTCGAAGCCATCGAAGCCAACAACGAACTGCAAAACCTGAAAGGCAAGGAAGAACGCGAAGTCGCCAGAATTTTATTTTCACTCACCGAAGAACTGCGGCAAAATCTTCCCGCAATCGAAGCGGCGGTCGAAGCCGTTGCGGAACTCGATTTTATCAAAGCAAAAGCTGAATTCGCGCGAGTATTTAAAGCGATTGTGCCGACGATAGCGGACGATGAAACATTTGATTTGATTGATGCGCGACATCCTTTGCTTGAAGAGAATCTGCGAATGCAAAATCAAATTGAACCGCAGAGACGCAGAGACGCAGAGGAAGAAATTAAACCGCAGATAACTACAGATAAGCGCGGATTAGAAATCAAAGACGAAAGACCAAAGACCGAAGACCAAAAGAAAGAAATAGTTCCTGTCAGTTTCAAACTCACAAAACAAAATTCGGTAATGATAATTTCCGGCGCAAATGCGGGTGGAAAAACAGTTGTTTTGAAAACCGCCGGATTGCTTTCTTTGATGGCGATTTCCGGTTTGCCTATTCCGGCGAAAGACGCGCAAATTCCCTTTTACAAATCTGTTCTGGCAGACATTGGCGACCAGCAAAGTTTGTCGGCAAATCTTTCGACATTTTCTTCGCACATTTCCAACATCGCGGAAATGATGCGCGATTGCCATGCGCCGTCTTTAGTTTTGCTCGACGAAGTCGGAACAGGGACAGACCCGGAAGAAGGTTCGGCTTTGGGCGTAGCGATTGTCGATTATTTTCGGCGCGTCTGCGGTTCGCAATTAATCGCTTCGACGCATTATCGCGGTTTGAAAATTTACGCGGCAAACGACGAAAACGTGGTAAATGCTTCGGTTGAATTCAACGAAAAAACCTTGCAGCCGACATATCGTTTATTAGTTGGACTCGCAGGTGCGTCTTCGGGAATCGAGATTGCGCGGCGTTTTGGCATTCGTGATGAAGTCATCGGAAAAGCGCGTGAAAATTTAGACGTTTCCGCGCAGGAAGCCGAAAATTATCTTCACAAGTTACAACTCGAAACCAAACTTGCGGAAGATTTAAGAATCGCGCTCGAAGAAGAACGCGAAGTCGTCGCCAACAAATACGCGATGTTGGAAATTGATGCGAAAAAGCGTGAAAGAGAACGGCAAAAACAATTTGAAAAAGAATTAGCTGAAACCGTCGAAGGCTTCGAACGCCAATCAAAAGCCTTTGTCCAAACAATCGAAGACAAAGCCTTAAAAGCCAAACTCGATAAAGAACGCCAAGCCAGAAAAGCTGAACTCAACCGCGCCGTCGTATCCAAAGTCCAAAGTCCAAAGTCTAAAGCCGGAAACAATGTATCGGTTCAGGATTCGGGATTCAAAATCCAGGACGGAAAAATCGAAATCGGCACAAAAGTCAGAACGAGTTTCGGAAACATTGGCGTGGTCGAGCGAATGGACAAAGAACTTGCCGAAGTCCTGGTCGGCGGAATGCGTCTGCGCGAAAAAATTTCAAATCTGCAAGCGGTTGCGTCCGAAGAAAACACAAAAGAAAATCGTCTCGAAAAACTGCAAAAGCAGTCAAAAGATACAAACCTCAAGCTCGATACGGAAGACGCAAACGCC
>DATLXD010000196.1:0-3291 GCA_035575965.1 Pyrinomonadaceae bacterium
GAGTGGCTGCGACCGAGTGATTACGGCTCGTTTGCCAAGTTCAAAAAGAAGATCAAAGATATTTTTACCGGCATCGGAGCAGAATACAAAATCGCATTCAGCCAAATGACGGTCTAATCTATTTCTGTTGGGGTGCTTAAATCATTTTCTTATATTAGTGTTATCCGTGCGCGGCTGCGGTTAAATTTTTTCTTTGTATTTCTTGTGGCAAAATTCTTATGAATATAATCAAAGTCAACTCGGTGCAGCGTGAGGAAATGATTGATATTACGCACGAAGTCGAATACGTCGTCGGCGAATCCGGCGCAAAAGAAGGAGTTTGTGTTTTGTTCACGCAGCATACAACCTGCGGTCTGACGATAAACGAAAATGCCGACCCGCACGTTAAAAGCGATATGCTCGGTTTCCTGCGCGGGCTGATTCCGCAATTTTACGAAGGCTTCAGACATTCCGAACAAAACTCCGACGCTCATCTCAAATCGTCGCTCGTCGGCTCGAGCGTGACCATTCCGTTTCAAAACGGCAAATTATTTCTCGGACGCTGGCAGGGCATTTATCTATGCGAATTTGACGGGGCGAGAGAACGCAAGGTTTTGCTGAAAATTATCTAGACGCAGCAGATAAAAAGAAAACCAGCCGCGAATAATACAAATCGCACGATTAAAAGAAATAAAATAATTCGCGTTATTTGTATAATATGTGGCTGATTCCTTATCTCTTCCGTTACCTTACAATTTTCCTTCGGCTTCCTTTTCTCGAATATCCTCGTCAATCGTTTCTTCGTCGCCTTCCGCCGAGCCGGGCGTTCTGCCTGGGTCGCCGCTTGTGTTTAGTGCTTTGTTTTGGTCGTCTTTGTTTTCCGAATTAGTTTTTTTGCTGGTGTCTTCGTTTAGCGTTGATTGATTCTCGCCTTGATTATTCTTCATTGTCATAAATTTCACTCCCTTGATTTTTAGCGATTTTTGCTTATTCAAATATACACAAACCCAAAAATCTTGTCGCTTGATTTTGCTTTGACATTTTCTTTTTTCGTATTTTCCCAAGTTTGTCCGCGGCTAAATTTTTCTATTGATGATGTTCGTCTTCGGCTTCGCGCAGTTTGGCAACGTCCAGCACCTTCGTATAATCGTCAAAGTGAAACATCGAATTGTCCTTGAAGTTTTCGCAGTAATACGTGATGTCTTCGCCGAGCCACATATCCTTCATATAAAACGCAATCAGACAGCCGTAACAACGTTGCACGCGCTTGCCGGAACTGTTCTAAAACTTCCGCTTGATTCTCCATTGTTTTAACTCTAAATTACTTGCGCGGAAAAACCAAAATCGCGTCGCCGACCGCTCGCTCGCCTTCTTTGTCCGAAGGACGATTGACGACTTTGCCGTCCAAAAACATTGTTGTCGAACCGCCACCGTCCAGATTCATCGCATCCGTCGCGCCCAATCCAAGAAGAAACGCCGCCAAATCAAGCAAGCTGATTCCGCCGCTTTCCTTGCTTCTGCCGTCAACCGTGACCATCAAAAATTTTCCGTCTTTTAATTTAGCAACCGCCGTGCGCGGATGATGCGTTTCGACAAACGCTTTACCGGTTTTTTCCTGTTCCCAGGTGATTTCGATTTTGCCGTTTCTGATAAGCTGCGGAACGCCGTTGGTAATGTCTTCGACGGTTGAAAATCTAATCGTCGTTTTATTACTTTCAGCATTAGGAAAACCGTCTTTAATTTCAAATCGCGTTCCGGTATTAAGTTTGATTTTCCTGCCGATTTTTACAAACGGCAAAATTTGTTCGCGCATTTTTCCGCTTGCCGAAACGACAAATCCGTTTTGCGGAATCGAGCTATTTCCTTTGCGGTCGTTAATTTCGACAACCTTCCCGTTGCGAACGATGATTTCCAATCCGTTGTCGTCGGTCAAAGTCGTCGGGTGAAAACGAGGAGTAAACTCAATCAACTCATTTTCCTTTCGCTGACGGTTAATGCCCGAAAACTGAAAATCTTTTTTCTTGATTTGGAGCGAGTCGTTAATGTTCAAATGAGCAAAATTGACTTCGGTTTGTTTCGGTTTATTGGAGATAAAAAGCGCAATTCTGTTATTGACGCTTTCGCTAAGGAGTTTCCTGTCAATCATCAAAACACCCGCCGCATCGCCCGCGAAAACGCTTTTATCGAGCCGGAAAAATCCGGCGTTTATCGCCCCAATCGCGCCGTGTCTGGCGGCAATCGAAGAAGTTTTTTCCAGCCCAATCGCTGAATCCATCGCGTGAACAACGTCAAGCCGAACTTCTCTTAAATCGAGCCGCAAAAGATTGAAGACGACCGGTTCGTCTTTGCCGTCCGCCGATTTCATCTGCTTTGTGATTTTCGCGTGTTCGATTCCGCCTCGAATTTTTTGGAAATCCTGCGCCGAGATTGAAAGACACGAAACAATTAACCACAATTGAACACAAATAAATACAGACAATTCTTTCATAATTTTGTTTTTGCCGTCTTTGTCTCTCTATTTAAAAAATGATTTTAAAGTGAAATAATTACTTCTTAAAAGTTTTCCAATTACCGTTCCAATCAAATTCTTCGAGCGCGGAAAAACGTTTTTTGTAATCGTAAAAGGAATTTCCTTCGTAAGCGTAACCCGAATAATAAAAGGTTTTGCCGTTTCTCGAAGCGAAATCAATCGTCAGCAGCATCGTGAAAATTCCCAGACTGCGCGAGATTTCCGACGGCTCGAACATCGCGTAAACGGCGGAGACCGCCGTCGCGCCAACATCAAAAAAAGATGCGGCAAGCAGTTTGTTTTTCTCATAAACGCAGACTTCCAACGCTTCGCACGGAACATCGGCAGGCTCAAACGACAAAAAATCATAAAGCGAATCGGGAACGGCGTGATTGAAACGCCGCTTGTGCCGTTCAAACAAATCTTCCTTTTCCGTGGTGATTTCAATCGGGCGAAAAACGATTTGCAAATCCTGATTTTTTCTCGAAGCTCGACGCTGGCTTTTTGAAATTTCAAACTCCGCAAGGCGAATGCGAAGCGGCAGAACGCGGCGCAATTCATTTTCGTGAAATCCGATATTGTAACGAAAAAAATGCTCGCCGAAATGCCGCCAACCGTCGGCAAGCAGCCAGTCAAGCTGTTGCGGCGAAACCTGCGTGGTGTAAAACTCTTCATTGATGAACAAAGGAAAATCTTTGAGCATAGAAAGAAGAAAATATACTAAATCCAATTTGCCAACCAAAATCTGCGCGGCGTGCGAACGCCCGTTCGCGTGGCGCAAAAAATGGGAAAAAGATTGGGAA
>DATLXD010000197.1:0-4709 GCA_035575965.1 Pyrinomonadaceae bacterium
GTTGCGGTGGTCAATACGGCAATTTCGGCTTATTACTATTTGCGTCTGATTGTCGTGATGTTCTTCCGCGAAAGAACAACCGATTGGCTTGCGCCGAAAATTCCAGCCGCGATGACGGCGGTTTTGGTGATAACGGTTTTAGGGGTTTTGTATTTCGGAATCTTCAGCGACGGCGTGATTGAAAGATTTTCACATTCGCCGGCGGCGACGATAAGAGCGGAAAGATAGCTGCAAAAAGCGCAAAATTCACAAAAAAATTCGAGCGTCAAACGCTTTCATTAAAAAATATCTCAAAATATGTTTTAATGATTTTGTGTTTTTTGTGCTTTTTTGTGACCGGATATGGAAATTGCTGCGGGAATCAAAGAAAAATTAAAAGCGGAGTGGCTTCCTGAAATCTATCGCTCGAAAGTGCGGACGCAGCGCACGCGCGCTCACCGCCTTGAAATTGCAAAACGTGAAAACCGCGCGATTATTCAACACACACTTTTAGGAGTTGAATTAAAAGTCGGAAACCAGCGATTTTCGTGTCCCGATTTATCAACCGCCAGATATTTGCAGATTTTCGCGCGTTTCGGCTGTCAAGCCGTCGCCGTGCCGTATGACATTACAAAAATTTCGACGCTTGCCGACGAGCTTGAATCGGCTTGGCAAAAGATTTTACTGCTGCTCGATGAAACCGCCAAAGATAAAACTTCTCCGGTTCGCGGGCGGATGCGTTCGAGCTTAATCAAGGAAATTCGTCAGGAGATAGAAGAAATCGGCGCAGGCTCGCTAATGCCCGAATTTAAGCAAAGCACCAAGCAACGCAACAATTAAGGATTTGAATCTAAACGCTTTGTTGGAAATTTTGCTCGTATTCGTGTTACGGTTTCCAAAAATGTTAAAATAGTTTCCAATTATGTTTGATGCAAAACCAATTTTACAAGAATCATCCGCCGAAACGCTTCCGTTTCCTTTCAATAACCGTCCTTTTTGCCGCTACGAGCCGATTGAGAAAAAAATTACGCACGCAAAAGTCTTAATCGTCAATGACTTGCTTCGTTACGAAGACGATTTATCAGATTTGGCGCGGGAAGAATGGAACGGAACGAAAGAAGGCAAACTGCGGTTTGAACGAAAGATTTCCGGTATGGCGTGCGACAACATTGCTAAGAATATTTTGCGCCTCGTTAAAAATCCGAAAACTTTAACCGTTCATTTGTCGGAAGTCGGCGAGGCGGCGAAAAGTTTTGCGCCCGACGCGATTGTGATGAGCGGAACTTTGTCTGATTTTGATTATTACAATCCCGAACAGCTCAAGAAATTTGAGAAATTTATCAAGCATACGAAAATTCCCGTTCTGGCTATCTGCGGAGCGCATCAACTTGTCGGAATGAGTTTCGGCGCGAAACTTTCGACTTTGGACAATCTCGACCCGGCGGAAAAACGCGCTGGTCGCGTCGTCGAATATCAATATCGCTTTATCAAAATCGTTGACGAAACAGATCCAATTTTCGCAGGCGTCGCGGCGGCTGACGAGAGCAGGGAAAGCCGTATTTGGCAGGATTATACGCTGGAAGACGATATTTTGAGAGTCTGGCAAAATCACGGGCTGCAAGTCGAAGGCGTTCCCGACGGCTTTAAACTTCTCGCCACTTCTTATCTTTGCAAAAATCAAATGATGGTCAAGCAAACGGGCGGTCAGATGATTTACGCCGTCCAGTTTCATCTGGAAAAATCATTTGAAGACTGGAGTAAAAACCCGACGCGCTGGGAACACCCGAACGAATCACGCGACGGGAGAATTTTGTTTGAGAATTTTTTGAAGCTGGCTTTGAAGCATAAGAAATTGTGAGTTCTAAAACAACTATTTGTTAAAAAAACGTATTTATTATTGTTTAATCTCCGTTCGCAAATTTGTCGAACTGCAGTAAAATTGCAGTCCGGCAATTTGCAAATTTCAATAAAACTTTTTAATCAAAACACTTTTCAGGAATATTTTCCATCGTGTTTTTTATCAGCATATCCACGACCGGAAGAAAATTATTGCCCGATTCGGCATAGACTTTTAATTGCTCGTCGGCGGAAGTTCCGCGCGTCAAAATCGTGTGAATATGTTCTATCTCCTTGCGTGAGTCTAATTCGTCAACTACATCGTCAATAAAATCAAGCAATTCGTAAATCAAGTCCTTGACGGGAACTTCCTTTTGTTTGCCTAAATCGAGCAACTTTCCGTCTAAGCCGTAACGAATCGCCCGCCATTTATTTTCCTGAATCAGCCGACGGTTATAAAGCCGAAAACCCCAATTTTTGTCCAGCATTTGATTTAGTTTGGCAATAATTGCCTGGAAAAGCGCGGCGACGGCAATCGTATCGTCAACCCTGGTCGGAATATCGCAGATGCGAAACTCCAGAGTCGGGAAAAACGGATGCGGGCGGATGTCCCAATAAATCTTTTTGGCATTGTCGATGCAGTTCATTTTTATCAGCAAATCGACATAACTCTGATACGATGCGTGCGACTCGAAATGGTCTGGAATGTCTGTGCGCGGAAATTTTTTGAAGACTTCCGAGCGATAGGATTTGAGTCCTGTGTTGTGTCCGAGCCAAAACGGTGAAGATGTCGTCATCGCCAAAACGTGCGGCAGAAAATATCTGGCGGCGTTCATCAAATGAATTTGCCGGTCTTTATCGGCGATGCCGACGTGAACGTGCAGACCGAAAATGAGGAGCGAACGCGCCACCATTTGCAGTTCTTCGACGAGAAAAGCATATCGCTCGTCGTCGAAAATATCTTGGTCGCCCCAATGCGAAAACGGATGCGTCGAAGCGGCGACGATTTCCATACCTTTTTTGCGGGCGAGCATCGAGATTATGCACCGCAATTGTGTAATGTCTTTCCGTGCTTCGTGGATGTTGTGGCAAATGCCCGTGCCGACTTCAATCATCGACTGGATCATTTCGGGCTTGATTTTCTCACCCAGCAGCAATTTGCCTTCGTCCAAAATTTCCGAAACGTGCGATTTTAACTCGCGCGTTTCGGGGTCGACAATCTGAAATTCCTCTTCGATTCCAAGTGTAAATTGTTCAAACATAGGTTTTTAGTGATAAGTGGTAAGTGGTAAGCGGTAAGTGAAGGACAAAAAATTTCCACTCACCGTTTAGCACTTTCCACTACTCCAGGTGTAATTCTCGTTTGAGAATTTCTTCATTCTTTTCCGACATTGCCTGAAAACAGATACCGACGCCTTGTCCGGGGTCGGTATAAGTTACCGCACCGTCCAGACCGATTTCCTCGCCGCCGATGGTCATTCGCATAAAAAGCGGAGTTCCCACCTCGAGCGGCTCGTTTGTCAGCATATACAATCCGCCGATTCCGATGTCGCGCGTATTTGCAATTCCGGTGCCGTCTCCGCTCTCGTAATCAACGTTGACAACAGTTTTTTTACGGTCTGAGTTCCGCCTCTCCGCAGGCGAAAGGGCTTCGTCTGGTTCTTTCGGTAGCATTCTAGTCCTCTCCGGTTTTTAGATTTGTTGAAAACTTCTCAACCATTCTAACTACTTTCTGCCGATATGAAAAAATTATTTTCAAAAAGATTATATTTACCGATTTCTATAAAGCAAGTCTTGAAAACAATTCAAGTTTTCAAATTTGCGGCGCAATTTACTAAATGCCTTACATCGATTTTATAATTTGGATAAAATTCTCTCGTTTGCAATTTTTTTTTCGGCAAGTTACCATTACTTCTCGGTAAAACAAGCACTTTATTAGTCTAATATCCTCCTTTGAGTTAAAATCACTAGAGATTTTTATTTAGGGTTTTTCTAATTTATATGGGTTTTTCGACAGTTGCAATTCACGCAGGAAACGAACCGGACAGCGCGACGGGCGCAGTGAGCGTGCCAATTTATCAAACCTCGACGTATGCACAGGAAGGTCTCGGCAAACACAAGGGCTTTGAGTATGCACGGACGCAAAACCCGACGCGCCTCGCGCTCGAAAAAAACATCGCCGCGCTCGAAGACGCGAAATTCGGATTCGCTTTCGCGTCGGGAATGTCGGCGACCGATGCTATTTTAAAGCTCGTCAAAGCGGGCGACCACGTTATCTGCGGTGATAATACCTACGGCGGAACTTACCGTTTATTCAGTAAGATTTTGTCGAATTACGGTATCGAGTTTGATTTTGTTGACACATCTGACGTGAACAATGTCGAGGCGGCTTTCAAGCCGAATACAAAGATGGTTTTTGTCGAAACGCCGACCAATCCGATAATGACCGTCACGGATTTGCGGGTGGTTTCGGAAATTGCTCACGCGCACGGCGCACGAGTCGTTTGCGACAATACTTTTATGTCGCCGTATTTACAAAAACCGATGGATTTCGGCGTTGATATTGTCGTTCATTCAACGACTAAGTATCTGAACGGACATTCGGACAGCATCGGCGGTTTTGCCGCGCTGAATGACGAAGAAGATGCCGAATGGATTCGGTTCGTTCAAAACAGTATCGGCGCGATTCTTTCGCCGTTCGATTCGTTTTTGGTTTTGCGCGGAACGAAAACCTTAGCCGTGCGGATGGAAAAACACGATGAAAACGGACGCGCCGTAGCGAATTTTCTCGCCGAACATCCGAAAGTTCAAAAAGTATATTATCCCGGACTCATTTCACACCGGCAGCACGAATTGGCGAAACGCCAGCAAAAAGGTTTCGGCGGAATGGTTGC
>DATLXD010000198.1:0-2739 GCA_035575965.1 Pyrinomonadaceae bacterium
GGATTGTCCCGCGCATCAGGATTTACGGTGTCGTTTGCGCCGACGACAACGGCGACATCGGTGGTCGGCATTTCGGGATTGACTTGTTCGAGTTCATATAAAAGCGAATACGGCACGTTGGCTTCGGCAAGCAGCACATTCATATGTCCGGGCATTCTGCCTGCAACAGGATGAATCGCGTATTTGACCGAAACGCCGCGCTTTTCAAGCGTGTTCGCCAACTCCCGCAAAGCGTGCTGCGCCTGCGCCGTCGCCATTCCGTAGCCGGGAACGAAAATGACTTGACGCGCATAAGCCATCTGCACGGCAACATCGTCAACCGAAATTTCACGCATCGTGCCTTCAATTTGCGTCGCTTCAGTTCCAGCCGAACCGAACGCGCCGAACAACACATTGGTTAGTGAACGATTCATCGCGCGGCACATTAAAATCGAAAGAATCAAACCGGAAAAACCGTCGAGCGTTCCGGCGATAATCAAAACCTTGTTGTTGAGCGCAAAGCCGGTCGCGGCGGAAGCGAGTCCCGCGTAAGAATTCATCAGCGACATCACCACCGGCATATCAGCCGCGCCAATCGGCAGCACGAGCAAAACGCCGAACAAAAACGCCATTCCGACTAACACATAAAAAAGCGTTCCGACGGGAAAGAAAATCAGGTAGACAAAAATGCCGACAGCCGCGATAAACAAAGAAATGTTGACGACGTTTTGACCTTTATAAGTAACGGGCGTTCCGCGAACGAGTCCTTGCAGTTTGGCAAAAGCAATTAAACTTCCCGTGACGGTAATGCCGCCGAACAAGACTTCAAAACCGATGGCGGACATTTTGAACGTACTTAATTCGCCGCTGTAACGATAAAATTCGGCAACCCCGACAATCGTTGCCGCGAGTGCGCCGAAAGCGTGCGAGAGAGCGGTTCGCTGCGGCATCGCGGTCATCGGCATCCAGATTGACATCGCCGCGCCGATTAGCGAACCAATCACCAAACCGATGATAATCCATTCGTAAGAAACGATTTCACGATGAAGCAGCGTCCCGGCAACCGCCGTCAACATCCCGACCGCCGCCGCGTTCATCCCGCGCCGCGCCGTCGTCGGATGGCTCATCGCCTTTAAGCCGTAGATAAACAAAACGGACGCGGCGAGATAGGTGATTTCGATTAAATACGGAATTTGCATAAAAGATATTTGCCCGCGAAACACGCTAAAAACGCGAAAAAGAAAGCATAATCAAAACAAAAGCTGTTTCATCTGTTCCGCACATTTCAAAAGTATCTTTTTCATTTTGTTTATTTGCACGCTAAAAAAGAAATAAAGAAAATTTTGTTTTTTTTTTCTTGTCTTTTTTCGCGTTTTTAGCATGTTTCGCGGGCAATCATTGATTCCAACTTTTGACTTCCCGAATCAGACTTTTGGAGTTTTTGGTATTGGCTAAACGTTCATATTCAAGTTTTGGAAAATGCCCGAAGTTGACGAGCAACGCCAATTCAAAACCTGTCGCGTTTAAGTAATTTATTGTCTGCGCTCTGTGTTCATCAACCAAACTCGATACCGCCTTCAGTTCAACAATAATTTTGCCGAAGCAAACAAAGTCGGGTTTGAAAAATTGTTCTAACTGTCTTCCTTTGTATTCAAGGTGAATTATCGGCTCAAATACAAAAGGAATTTCTTGAATTTCAAATTCTATTCTCAAACATTCTTGATAAACAGGCTCAAGAAAACCACAGCCTTTTTGCTTATAAAGTTCAAAACACGCGCCGATGATTTTGTAGCTTTCTTCTTTGTAGATTAAATCAGCCATAAATTTTTATTGCCCGCGAAACACGCCAAAGACGCTAAAAGAAAATGCAAAACATAAAATAATTTTTTTTCGTGTGTTCCGCGTGTTTAGCGGGCAGTTAATTTATTTTTTCTTGCCCGTTTTATCTTGAAACATTCTGAGCATTCGGTCAGTAATCATAAAACCGCCAACGACATTTATCGTGGCTGAAATCACGGCGATTACGCCCAGAATCGTGCTGATTCGGTCGTGCTGCGAGCCTGCCAGGACAATCGCGCCGACGACTGAAATCCCCGAAATCGCATTTGTCGCCGACATCAAAGGCGTGTGCAGCAGCGGCGGGACTTTCGAGATGACCAGATAGCCCAGAAAAGCCGCCAACACAAAAACGTAAAGCAAACTGATAATAATTTCGTTATCCATAATCTCCAGAATTTATTGCCCGCGAAACACGCCAAACACACGAAAAAAAAATAAAAGAAATGTTTTGGTTTTACTTTTTAGCGTATTTCGCGTGTTTCGCGGGCTAAAAGTTTTTCAAATGCGCTCCTTGAAAATATCCCTGACTCGCTCGTTGCGAATCTCGCTCTGATGCACAATACAACTACCGTTTAAAATGTCGTCGGAGAAATCGAGATTTAATGTGCCGTCTTTTGCCAAAAGATTGCAAAACGCTGTTACGTTGCGGGAAAAAAGCTGGCTCGCGTGAACCGGAATTGTCGCCGCCAGATTGGTTGGCGCGTAAATAAAAACTCCGTTGTGATTGACGATTTCGTTTGATTTGGAAAGCTCGCAGTTGCCGCCGTTCGCGCCCGCTAAATCAACCACGACCGAGCCGCGTTTCATTGCTTCAATCGCATCCTGCGTAATTAAAATCGGAGCGCGCCTTCCCGGAACTTGCGCGGTCGTGATTATGCAATCGGTATTTGCCGCCGCTTTCGTTAAAAGCTCGCGGGCTTT
>DATLXD010000199.1:0-7799 GCA_035575965.1 Pyrinomonadaceae bacterium
TACGACCCGGCATCGGGAAAATACGGTTTGGCGATTTTGAGCATAATGCGTCTGATGTCAGTCGCAACTTTGCTGGGCATCGGCGCAATGTTGATTGTATTTTGGCGACGCAATAAAAATAAAACGGCGGATTTGAAATAAATTTCAACAGTGCTAAACGGTAAGTGGTGAGTGAAAGACAGATAAAATCTCATTCGTAATTTGAATTTAATAAACTTACCACTTACCGTTTAGCACTTAGCACTAAAATGTTTATGCAACAGAATTCTTCGTGGGTTCCATTATTTCCAGAGCAAGCCTCGACATTCGCGTGGCAAGTGGATGGGTTATATTTTTACCTGCTCGCCATTACCGCGTTTTTCACCATCGGGATTGTTGCGGCACTTATTTTTCTCGTTATCAAATATCGTGAAAAGGAAAAATTTGCGACCGGCGCGGAGATTCACGGCTCGGTTGGACTGGAAACCCTCTGGTCAATTATTCCGTTTGTCATTGCTATGACGGTTTTTCTCGGCGGCGCGATTGTTTATTATAATCAATACCGCACGCCGAAGGATGCGATGGAAATATATGTCGTCGGAAAACAGTGGATGTGGAAATTGCAGCACCAGACCGGACAGCGCGAAATCAACGAGTTGCACATTCCGGTCGGGCGCAAAGTCAAGCTGACGATGACGACCGAAGATGTGCTGCACGATTTTTTCGTTCCGGCTTTCCGCACGAAAATGGACGTTGTGCCGGGACGCTATACGACGCTGTGGTTTGAAGCGACGAAGCCGGGCAAATACCGTCTCTTCTGCGCCGAATACTGCGGCTTGAATCATTCGGGGATGGGCGGCTGGGTTTATGTGATGGAGCAGCGCGATTTTGACAACTGGCTTTCCGGCAATGTTTCGGGACAAACTCCGGTCGAAGCCGGCAGAGATTTGTTTGAAAATAAATTAGGCTGCGCGTCATGTCATCAGCAGGCTAGTCAAGGCAGAGGTCCGACCTTAACCGGCGTCTACGGTTCAGACCAAAAATTAACAACCGGGCAAATGGTCAAAGCCGACGATGAATACATTCGCAATTCAATACTGAATCCGACCGGTCAAATCGTTGAAGGCTACCAGCCGATTATGCCGACGTTCAAAGGACAAGTAACCGAAGAACAACTCGTCTCTCTGGTCGCATATATTAAATCCTTGGGGGGCAACACGGGCGGAGCGAATTCGACGGGAACAAGTTCGAGCGGTTCAAATCCAACCGGCTCAGGCACTTCCGGTAACACAAGCGGCTCGGTGCCGAATCCTGCAAACCCGAACGGAGCAAGATTGCCGACATCGCAATTAACGAATTCTAGTGTGCCGGGAGCCAGCAATCCGAACGCGCCCGCCAACACGAGCGAACCGACAAGAAGGGACAATAATAGGTAACGGAAACAAATAGCGTAAAGGGTAAAAAGTAGTTATGCAAAAAGTAGATGCAAGGAATGTCGATTATATTGAACCGCAGCCGAAGGTAAATTATTTGACCAACGGTTTTACCTTAAGGTCTTGGCTTTTAACGAAAGACCATAAGCGAATTGCGATTCTTTATCTTCTGTCGGTGTCCGCGTTTTTCGCACTCGGCGGAATTTACGCATCGTTGATTCGTCTGGAACTTCTCACGCCGCAAAGCGACCTTCTCGAATCCGGGTCATATAACCGCGTGTTCACGCAGCACGGAATCATTATGGTTTTCTTCTTTTTGATTCCGTCGATACCGGCAATTTTAGGAAACTTTTTGATTCCGATTATGATTGGCGCGAAGGATTTGGCGTTTCCGAAAATCAATCTGCTGAGCTGGTATTTTTATATTATCGGCGGCAGTTTGACGCTCTGGGCTTTGATGCAGGGCGGCGTTGATACGGGATGGACTTTTTACACGCCGTATTCGACGACTTTTTCCAATTCTTACGTGATGGCGGTCGGTATGGGAATTTTCATCAACGGATTTTCCTCTATTTTAACCGGCTTGAATTTTATCGTCACGATTCACACGATGCGTGCGCCGGGAATGACTTGGTTTAGATTGCCGTTATTCGTCTGGGCACATTATGCGACCAGCCTTGTAATGCTTCTGGGAACGCCCGTCATTGCGGTTACGATTTTGCTCCTGGCACTCGAACGGCTTGCCCGCATCGGAATCTTCGACCCGGCAATCGGCGGCGACCCGATTTTGTTCCAACATCTGTTCTGGTTTTACTCGCATCCGGCGGTTTATATTATGGTTTTGCCCGGAATGGGCGTGGTTTCGGAATTGATTTCCAACTTCTCACGCAAGAAGATTTTCGGTTATGAATTTATCGCATTTTCTTCAATTGCCATCGCGGTTTTCGGGTTTCTCGTCTGGGGACATCATATGTTTGTCAGCGGGCAGTCTATTTATGCGGGCTTGGTATTTTCGTTTTTGACAATGGTCGTCGCCGTGCCTTCAGCGATTAAGATTTTCAACTGGGCGGCGACGCTCTATAAAGGTCAGATTTCCTACGACACGCCGATGCTTTACGCTTTATTTTTTATCGGTTTGTTTTTAATCGGCGGTTTGACCGGAGTTGCTCTCGGCGCAATCGGGCTGACGGTTCACTTAACGGACACATATTTTATCGTCGCCCATTTTCATTACGTAATGGTCGGCGGACAGGTCGTAGCTTATCTCGGCGGCTTGCATTATTGGTGGTCGAAAATTACGGGTAAGTTATACTCGGAATTCTGGAGTAAAATTTCCGCGATGCTCGTTTTTGTCGGGTTTAATTTGACGTTTTTCCCGCAGTTTATTTTAGGTTATTTGGGAATGCCGCGCCGCTACGCTTCCTACCCGGAAGAATTTCAGGTTTTGAATATCTTCTCGACGGCGGGTGCTTCGGTTCTGGCAATCGGTTTGATAATGCCGCTGATTTACTTTACGCATTCAATCTTTTTCGGTAAAAAAGCGCCGGCAAATCCGTGGCTTTTACCCGGACTCGAATGGCGCACGTCAAGCCCGCCGCCGACCGAAAACTTTGAGGAAACTCCGGTTGTTTATTGGGAAGCATACGATTTCACCGAAGAAAGCGGCTTGGATTTGGAAGACGCGAGAAATAAATATAAGGTAACAGTCTAACGATTTTGGATTTTAGATTTTGGATTGAAAACAAAATCGGCTGACGCTGTATAGAATTTTGTTTTCATCCGATGGCAAATCCAAAATCCAAAATCTAAAATAAAAAGATGGCGACAAATTTAGATATACACGAACATCATTATCATCCGCCCGGTCTTCAGCACCAGTTTGAAGATATGGGACAGCAGCAGGAATCCGACACGCTCGGAATGTGGATGTTTCTCGTCCAGGAAATTATGTTCTTCGGCGGGCTGTTCACGGTTTATCTGGTTTTTCGCTCGCGTTACCCGATGGCGTTTGCGGCGGGAAGCAATCATTTGGACGTAGTTTGGGGCGCGGCAAATACGGTTGTTTTAATTGTCAGCAGTTTGACGATGGCTTTGGCGGTTCATTTTGCCCAGCTCGGCAAGCGCAATCTGCAAGTTATTCTCATCATTGTGACAATGATTTTAGGCACGGTGTTTTTGGTCGTCAAAGGCATCGAATACACTGCAAAATATAATGAAGGCATCGTTCCGGTTTCCGGTTTGAACTTAAAAACCGAAAAGGAAACGAGAGACAGCGACGAAAGCACCGGAACGCCGCACGCGCCAGTTGGCAGACAAGACCCGAATGAATCGCTCGATACCGGAATCGGCGAGAAAAGCGGAGGTCATGGCGAAGAACATTACGTCAACGTAAAAGGCGATTTTCAGTGGAAGGATACGAGCCTTGTCGCGCAAGCTCAACAGGGAGATTACTTAACCGACAGCGAGCAAATCGGCTACTTTGCCAACGGCGAAATCAGCCAATCTAAATTCCAAGATAAAGTTCGCATCTTCTTTTGGATTTATTTTGCGATGACCGGACTTCACGCGCTGCATATGATAATCGGACTGGCGATTATGACGTGGCTTTTGTGGAAAGCCTGGCGCGGAACTTTCACTTCCGAATATTACGCGCCGGTCGAAATCACCGGTCTTTACTGGCACTTTGTTGATATTGTCTGGATTTTCCTTTTCCCACTTCTATATCTTTTGGGAAGACATTTTGGCGGCGGACACTAGAGCGATTTTGGACTTTAGATTTTGGATTTGCGAATTGCAATCAGATAAAAATTATTATGGCAGAACATCATCCGCGAGTTAACGAAACGGTTGACAATCACGAAGACAGAGAACATCACATTGTTTCGATACCGCTTTATTTAATGGTTTTCGGAGTTTTGATAGTCGGGACAATTCTAACGGTTCTGGTTGCTTTTGTTGACCTCGACCATATTTTTCCGGGCGCGAATACGCTGGTTGCGCTGACGATTGCATTTGTTAAAATGTCGTTTGTCATCTTGTGGTTTATGCACGTCAAATACAGTTCAAAACTGATTTGGCTGACGGCGATTGCCGGATTTTTCTGGCTGGCGATTATGTTCGCCTTTACGATGCAGGATTATTTGACGCGCTCGGCAGGCGTTTTTACCAGATAATTTCGGGTGTTTAGAATAAAAAAAGCGCGGTGCGAAAAGCGATTTGCTCGACGCAGCCGCGTCTTTTACTTGTTAGGACAAACCGCTCTTCGCGTGTTAGTATCTTCGGTTTGATGGAAGTATATCTACGCTGTCAAGGGTATTACACAAGTATTACAGTGAAAAATTTTGCAAGACAACAGCCATTAAGCCGCAAACATCTCAACCGTCTGATGTTAAATAAGAAATTTTATACGCATTTATATTTATTTTTACTCGCCGCAGCGATTTTGTTTTTGAACGGCTGCGGAGTTTTCAGCCCCAAAACAAAAGTTTCAACCGTAACTTTGCTCAAATCTGTAGATGCCGCGCAGCCGCAGCTTATCGAACAAATCAATCGCTTTGCCAAAATAAACTCGATGCGGGCAAAGATGGATTTGAAGTTTGAAGACAATTCCTTTGCCGAACTCGGCATCGCGGAAAAATACAAAACTGCTGACGGTGAAGTTGTCGTTCAGCGTCCGGCAAATATTTTACTGAAAGTCCAAGTCCCGATTATCAAAACCGATGTCGCTCAAATGACTTCGGACGGCGAAAAATTTCGCGTGGCGGTTCTCGAAGACGGCGGCAGCGGAAAATATAAAAAGTTTGTTTTAGGCTCAAACAACGCCGATTATTCCGCTTTGAAGGAAGAAGTCAGCAAAATGGATTTTGACGGAAATAGCAAGGAATTAAAACAAAACGTCAACGCTTTTTCCAATTTGCGCCCGCAGCATTTTACCGACGCGATGCTGATGCGTCCCATTGACGCGGCGAATTTTTCATATTTGCAAAGCACAATTTTTCAGGAAGAATTTAACACCGATGTCAGAAAAAAATCGCCGCTTGCCAGAGTTTTGCGCGGTTATTATCTGCTCGACGAACTTCGCAGGAATGACGACGGCAGTTTGATTGTCACCAGACGTTTTTGGCTTGACCGCGTTGGCGGAATAAGGCTCGCGCGTCAGCAAATTTTCGATGCTAAAGGCGAAATTGAATCGGACATCATTTATGGCGCGACCGGCAATTTAAGCGATACAGGAGAATACAACAGTTTGCCTTTGCGAATCGAAGTAACGCGCCCGAAGGAAAAATACAAGATGAGCCTGACTTACCAATCGCCGGAAAGCGTAACTATCGGCAAAACATACAACGCGGAAGTTTTTGTGCTGGAAAATAGCTGGAATTTGCCGGAAGTTGATTTGGATAAAAAGGTTCAAGAGCGTAGCAACGGTCAAACCACAACGGAAAATCCAAAAGTTCAAGCCAAAAAAAAGTAATTCAAAATTAAAAACACGCTTCGTTTTGATGAAGACAATTTTACAAACCGTAGATTTAACCAAAATATACAAAATTGGCAAAGTGGAAGTTCCGGCTCTGCGCGGCGTGTCTCTAGACATTAAACAAGGTGAATTTGTAGCGATTATGGGACCTTCCGGCTGCGGGAAATCTACGCTTTTGCATCTTTTGGGCGGACTTCTCTCGCCGACGACCGGAAAGATTATTATCGCCGACGAAGATTTGTCGAAGGTTACAGACGCGCAGAGAACGGATATTCGGCGGCGCAAAATCGGTTTTGTTTTCCAGAAATTTAATCTTTTTCCGACTTTAACGGCGGACGGAAATCTCAGGCTTGCAGAAAGAATTCATTCGGGAAACGGCGGAAACGCGGAAAACCGCCGCGAGGTTTTGCGTCTGTTGAAATTAGAAAATAAAATGAATCACAAGCCGCTCGAACTGTCCGGCGGCGAGCAGCAGAGAGTTGCGCTGGCGCGGGCGGTTATCAACAATCCGGCGATAATTTTGGCGGATGAGCCGACAGGGAATCTCGATACGGAAAACTCGAAAATCGTTCTCGATATGTTCCGCGAACTCAATCAAAGATTGGGTCAGACGATTATAATGATTACGCACAACCCGGAAGCCGCCCAAAATTGCAATCGAATCATTCAAATGCGCGACGGCAAAATAGTGGATAATTGAAAGTGGAAAGTGGAAAATGTTAAATTGCATCTGACTGCCGACGACTGACTACAATGTTTGATTTAATCAAAAAATTTGTCCTTTGGAATCACGAGCGCGGCAGTTGGCAATACGATGTTTTCTGTCTTTTAATCATTGCATTTATTTTTCTGACACCGAAGGCTTGGTTTGAAAAACGCGAAAAACTTGCAACTCAGACGGCGCGTATAATCGTCAAAGCCGAAGATTTCCCGCCCGAGAAAGGCGAGTTGGAAAAACGAGTTAAGCAAATGAGCGGAAACCAAAACGTCGAAGTTTTAGACTGGCACGAGCGAAAAAATGCCGACGGTGAAACGTTTTATGAAATTGACATACGTTAGGTTAGAAATGAGAAGTGAGATGTGATAAGTAAAAGCCATTTTCTTACTTATCACTTATCAGAGGAGTTATATTTATGAAATTATTTTTAAGATTAGGTTTTACGGCAATTACTTTAACATTATTTTTCGGGGCATTTGCCATAATTGAAACAAAAGCGCAAAACATCTTGCCGGAAATCTTGAAGCGTATGGAAGCGCACAGAAACAGTCTGACATCGCTTAGGACGAATGTAACGATGGTCAAAATTAATGACCAGCTAAAGGAAAAGGACGTAACTGAAGGTACAGCGTTTTACTTACCTGCAAAAGGACGCGATGCGCTTATCAGGATTGATTGGACAAAACCTGTTGAGGAGACTTTAGCGGTTGTTAATAAAAAATATGTCCTATTTACGCCGCGTCGAAAGAGCGCAATAGTCGGAAATGCTTCCGCCGCGAAAGGAAATGGAAGAGCTAACAATTTGTTTGCTTTTATCAATATGTCTAAAGATGAGTTAAAAGCAAACTTTAATATTAAATATCTCGGACAAGAAAATGTAAGCGGCGGCGCTCAAACTTGGCATTTGGAAATGACACCCAAAAATCCCGCATCGTACAAGTTTAAATCAGCAGAAATGTGGGTTGATGGAAATGGAATGCCGTTACAAATAAAAGTAACTGAGTCTAACAAAGATACGACGACACTTTTGTTATCCAACTTAAGTAAAAACACTTCAATTAAACCCTCGATTTTCAAAGTGAGCTTACCAAAAGGCACAAATATTATTGACGGTTAATTGATAACGTATCTAAATTTTAATGAAGGCTCTTGACTTAATAAGTCAGAGCCTTTTTCGCTAAATTTGAAAAGAAAG
>DATLXD010000200.1:0-12866 GCA_035575965.1 Pyrinomonadaceae bacterium
GATTTTCCGAGTTCTTCAAAAAAATCCTGGATTCTTTTGTCGGTATTGCTGACGGATTTGCCGTCAACCTTTGTGATGTTGCGGTATTCCGTAATGATACTCTCGTTCTTTGGCGATTGATAAACAATGAGATTTGAAACAATCACCCGACTGTTTTTCGCATTTCCGTTTTTGTCGAAATCTTCAAATGTCTTGGTTTCTTCGCCCAAAAGATTGAGAAAACTTTGCTGGTAATTTATCGCTTGCTTTTCGGCTTCGGGCAATATCGTTTCGATGGTTAAAATCGGCTTCCGCAACGCGGAAGAATCAGAAACATTTGGAAGATTCACATCGCCGTTCGTAATTATAACCTTTGGTGCTTCAAACGGTTTCGGCGAAGGAGTAGGCGTTGGGGATTTTCTCGGTGTTTGTGCGAAACTGCCGAAGCAAAACAAACAGATGAATAGTGCGGCATAAACAAAATTTTTACTCATTATTTCCTCTCGAAATTCCAAACTTGATTTATTATCGAAACAAATTTCTAATAACCTTTGGTGCTAGTTTGAAAAATTCTAAGTGTTGAAAATAAAAGTAGACAGATTTTGCTTTGAGAAGAATTTTCGGCAAATCTCAATAGATTTTAACAAATTTGCAAAAAATCACTTTGACCGAATATTTAAGTCCCTTATTTTCAACATCATACACTAGCACCAAAGGTTAATAGACAAGGCAAGTTTGATTATGGAAGATAAACCCGAAATTTGGAAGCGATAAAGTTCAAAAGAGATTGCCGACTGCCGCGTCTTTAAAGTGCGTGAAGATTTTTTCGAGCGGTTAAGCGAGAGTGCAGAACATTGTTTCTTTATCATTGAAAATCCAAATTGGGCAAATGTGACTGGTTTAACAAAAACGAACAAGTCATTTTAATCGAGCAGTTTCGGCACGGAACAGAAGAAGTATTTTTAGAAATTCCAGATGGAACGATTGACGAAGGCGAAGAACCGATTATCGCGGCGGCACGCGAGCTAATCGAAGAAAGGGTTTTTGCGGCACTTGAAATAATTCCTGTGGGAAACTCACGCCTAAATCCGGCGATTCAAAATAATTGGATTTATCATTTTCTTGCACTCGGTTGAGAAAAAATTAAGGAGACAGCTTTTGACGAACATGAAAGCATCGTTACGAAATTAATTGCGCTTGAAGAAATCGAACAACTTATTAAGAGTGAAGAAATTACACACTCACTTGTACTTCCGGCATTTTACAAATACAGGATTAAAAAATTTTGAATAAACACGGAAAACCTTTGACATAGTTTTAAGGTTAAAAATTAAAACTAATTATTTCTGTATTTAACGATTGCAGCTAAACAAAAACTATAACTGTCGTCAATTCAACTCTTAAAGTTATAGTTGAAGTGACAAAAGTTTGAACTTGAAACAAAATTATGAAAATTGAACTTCTTAAAATCGCTCACGCGCGTTCCGGTGACAAAGGCGATACGGCAAATGTCGGAGTTATCGCACTCAGAAATGAATTTTATCCACTTCTAGTGCGCGAAGTTACCGAAGATAAAGTCAAAAAACATTTTGGCGAGATGGTCAAAGGCGCGGTTGAACGCTTTGAACTGCCAAACTTAAACGCTTTGAATTTTCTACTTCACGAATCGCTAGGCGGCGGCGGAACTCTGAGTTTGATGACCGACGCGCAGGGCAAAACTTTTTCGACCGCGCTACTGAGAATGAAAATCGAAGTTGCCGACGAAGAAGCAAACAATTTAGGAATTTTATGAGCGAAATTAAATTCGATTACGCGCAAATCGGCGCGGTCAATCTTCATTATGCAAAAGCGGGCGACAGCGAAAAGCTCGTGATTTTGCTGCACGGCTTTCCCGAATTCTGGTATTCGTGGCGACATCAAATCGCGGCTTTAAGCGATGAATACATGGTTGTTGCACCTGATATGCGCGGCTATAATTTGTCTGACAAACCACCAAAAATTGAAGATTATTCAATTGATAAATTGGTTGATGATGTAACGGGTTTGATTCGGCATTTAGAACGCGAACAAGCGGTGGTTGTCGGACACGATTGGGGTGCGAGCATTGCCTGGGCGACAGCTTTGAAACATCCTGAATATGTTTCAAAGCTCGTTGCTATGCAAGTTCCGCCCGCATCTATCTGGAAGAAAAATCAAACTTTAAAACAGTTTCTGGCAAGTTGGTATATGTTCTTTTTTCAAATTCCCGCTTTGCCCGAATATATCTTAAAGCTCGACGATTTCGCTGCGCTGGAAAATGCTTTGAAAGATACGACTGTGGAGAAGGACATTTTTACAGCAGTAGATATTGCCGAATATAAAAAATCCTGGCACGAGCCGTTTGCTCTGACCGCGATGATAAATTATTACCGGGCAAATATTGTCAAACGATTTATCGGAAAATCAAAACCTGAATCAAAAATCAAAGTCCCGACCGTTTTTATTTACGGCGAAAAAGACCAGGCGATTTTGCCCGAAACAGTGAAAGGTATCGGCGAAGCAGTTGACGCGCCGTTTGAAGAATTCCGAATCCCGGACAGCGCACATTGGGTTCAAAATGAAGCAAAAGATACCGTAAATGAAATTTTGCGCGATTTTTTAGCAGATAAGCTCTAAAGATTAACGCCTACGAAATACACGAAACATACAAAAAAAATTTAGTTTTGCTTTTACTATATTTTCGTATGTTTCGTGTATTTCGTAGGCAAATTCTTCTTCATACTTTTACTATCAGTTAGCGTTTTCGCGCTTGCTTGATTTACAATAGCCCACATCGCTAAACCAATCCAAATTTCAGGAGTTTTTATGCGCCAACCATTTCTAAAAATGTTTTCGGTTTTTCTTCTTGCTTATTCGATTTTTGCACAAACCATATCGAACGAAAAGATTTTGATGGGATTTTCGGCTGCAAGTTCGGCTCGGCAAAAGTCTTTGGAAACGAAGTTTGACGCAACGCTTAAACGCGAAAACTTGCGCGAATGGCTGAAACGTCTGTCTGCGCGACCGCATCACGTCGGCTCGCCTTACGGAAAGGAAAACGCCGAATTTATTGCCGCGCAGTTTCGCCGATGGGGTTACGACACGCAGATTGAAACTTTTGATGTTTTGTTTCCTACGCCAAAAACTCGCCTTTTGGAAATGACCGCACCGGAAAGATTCACGGCGAAAATTGAAGAACCAAAACTGATTGAGGATACGACTTCAGGACAAAAAAGCGAACAGCTTCCCGTCTATAACGCTTACTCGATTGACGGCGACGTAACCGGAGATTTGGTTTATGTCAATTACGGCGTTCCGGCTGATTACGAAGAACTCGAACGGCGCGGCGTTGACGTGCGCGGCAAAATCGTTATCGCGCGTTACGGTGGCTCCTGGCGCGGAATCAAGCCGAAAGTTGCGGCGGAACACGGCGCAATCGGTTGTCTGATTTATTCGGACCCGCGCGACGACGGATATTTTCAAGGCGACGTTTATCCGAAAGGCGCGTATCGCAGCGAAAACGGAGCGCAGCGCGGCTCGGTTGCCGATATGCCGACGTTTCCCGGCGACCCTCTAACGCCCGGAATCGGTTCGACAAAGGGCGCGAAACGGCTCAACTACAAAGACGCTCCGACGCTGACAAAAATTCCAGTGATGCCTATTTCCTACAGTGATGCCTTACCACTTTTGAGAAATTTGGGCGGTGCAGTTGTTCCGCAAAATTGGCGTGGCGCACTGCCGATAACTTATCATTTTGGTGGAACTAATTCAGTCAAAGTTCATCTCAATCTCACGTTTAATTGGGATACGAAAACGATTTACAACGTCATTGCGAAAATGCGCGGAAGCGAAAGACCCGACGAATGGGTTATTCGAGGCAATCATCACGACGCATGGGTAAACGGCGCGGACGATCCTTTAAGCGGACTTGTCGCTTTAATGGAAGAAGCCCGCGGCATCGGCGAATTGTCAAAACAAGGTTCAAGACCGAAACGCACGATAGTTTTTTGCGCTTGGGACGCTGAAGAACCGGGACTTTTGGGTTCGACCGAATGGGCGGAAACACACGCCGCTGAATTGAAAAACAAAGCCGTCGTTTATATCAACTCCGATTCCAACGGGCGCGGATTTCTCGGTGTCAGCGGCTCGCACACACTCGAAAAATTCGTCAACGAAGTTGCAAAAGATGTAACAGACCCACAGACAAAAATATCCGTCGGCGATCGCTGGAAAGCTGCAAGAATGGTGAACGGCTCAGCGAACGATAAGCGCGAAGCGCGTGAGCGCGGTGATTTACGAATCGGCGCGTTGGGTGCAGGTTCGGATTACACGCCATTTTTGCAGCATCTCGGAATTGCTTCGTTGAATTTGGGTTACGGCGGCGAAGACGGCGGCGGTTCGTATCATTCGATTTACGATTCGTTCGACCATTTCACGCGCTTCGGCGACCCGAATTTCGATTACGGCATCGCGCTGGCGCAAACCGCCGGACGAATAACGCTTCGGCTTGCCAACGCTGATACATTACCGTTTGAATTTACGAATTTTGCCGACACTATGGGCGTTTATGTCAAAGAATTGACCGCGCTCGCCGACACGATGCGCGAAGACACCAAAACAATGAATCAATTGATTTCAAACGGAACGCTCAAAGCCGTGCAAGACCCGAAGGAAACTTTTGTAATGCCGAAACCGAAAACGGACGTGCCGTTTTTGAATTTCGCGCCGCTTCAAAATGCTCTGGTAAAACTTCAAGACAGCGCAAAAAATTATCAAACGGCAAGCAAAGGAAAACAAATTTCGCCTTCCGCGCAAAAATCTTTAGACGAAATTCTTTTCAAAACCGAACGCGCTTTAATAAATAATGCCGGTTTGCCGCGCCGCAATTGGTTCAAACATCAAATTTACGCACCCGGTTATTACACCGGCTATGGCGTAAAAACAATGCCCGGCGTGCGCGAAGCAATCGAGCAACGCGATTGGAAAGAGGCGAGCGATAATATCGAAATAATTGCTCGAAAGCTGCAAGATTTTGCGGCGGAAATTGATAAGGCGATAAAATTACTTTAAATAATTTATTCGGTAGTTCTATTTTTATTACTGTATAAACAGCGAATAGTTGACAGCGAAAAACGAATAGCTTTTAACTATTCGCTATCAACTGTTCGCTAATTTTCAGAGAGAAGAATATGAGCAAAAGTCTGGTTTTAGATAAATCTATAAAATTCGCTTTGCGGATTGTCAAATTATATCGTTATTTATCGGAAGAAAAGAATGAATATGTTTTGAGCAAACAAATTTTACTTTCGGGAACGCACATCGCAAAATTTATCAAGGATGCCACTCAAGCCGAGTCGAAACAAATTTTCTCCGGCGATATGCAAATCGCATTGAAAAGGCTTCGGAAACCTAGTTTTGGCTTTTAATCCTACACGAAGGCGAATATCTCGACGACAAACCTTACACTTCAATAAATGGCGATTGTATCGAACTAATAAAAATGTTGACGGCAAGCGTCAAAACTTCCAAAGAAAATGTCTGAAATTTTAACCGTCACCGAAAACACGATTTTCACGATTACTTTAAATCGTCCCCAAAAGCGCAATGCTTTGAACGACGCGCTGATTAATGATTTGAAAAACGCTTTGCGCGAAGCCGATAAAAACGAAACTTTACGCGCAATTGTAATCAAAGGCGCGGGCAAAGATTTTTGTTCGGGCGCGGATTTGTCGGCTTTGCAAAAAATCTCGGAAAGCGATGTGTTGGAAAATTGGGACGACGCGCAAAATCTGATGGAATTATTTTCACTGATTCGCAAAGTAAAAATTCCCGTCGTTGCTGCGGTTCACGGCAGAGCATTGGCAGGCGGCTGCGGTTTGGCGACGGCTTGCGATATTGTTTTTGCGGCAAAATCAGCGCGTTTCGGTTATCCCGAAGTAAAAATCGGTTTCGTTCCAGCAATGGTGATGGCGATTTTGCGGCGCAATGTTTCGGAAAAACGCGCCTTTGAACTCGCCACTCAAGGTTTTGAATTCGACGCTCAAACGGCGGAAAACTTCGGCTTAATCAATAAAGTTTTCGACGAAGAAAGTTTCGATAAAAATGTAAAAAACTATGTTTCGGTTTATGAAAAAGTTTCGCGTTCCGCCGTTGTTTTAACCAAAAAACTGCTTTACCAAATGGATGCGATGACGTTTGAAGCCGCGCTTGAATCAGGTGTTGACGTGAATACGATTGCTCGAATGACTGAAGATTGCCAGAGCGGAATCGCTAAGTTTTTGAACAAATAAGTGTGATGTAAAACGGTTAGCCTGAATAATAGCTGATAGTTCGATATGTAAAAATTGTCGTTTGTTCGTGTTTTTCTTCCGTTTGAAACTGAGAAGAAATGGTTTCTTCAATCCAATTTCGATGAGAGTCGTATTTACGGTTGTAACTTTGCCTTTGAACAGCGTCATCATTGAAGTATTCAATCTCTTCGGCTTTGTTGCCTTCTTCATCATAGCCAAAGACTTTCTTCATCACTATCGAGCCGATGAAATGAGTTTGTTCTTCAACGATTCGTCCTTTATCGTCGTAGACAAAAACATTCAGCATAGCGAGAGGACCATAAATACTACATCGTGCCGTTTTCCCTAGTTCACCTCTAATGCCGTAACTGTAAATGCACTTTAGAAAAAGAAAGATTTTAATCAAGCGCGTAATCAGAGGTTCAAAAATGCGCTGCCATTTCGTTATATCTCCGGTAGGATAAAATCCACTGCTGCCGTAATGTTCTATTTCAATCAGTTTGCCGTTATCGTTATGCGCGAAAAAGATTTTGCCCGTCAGCTTTTCTTTGTTGTTGAATAGAGTTATGTCAATCGGTTTTCCTTTGCCGTCATATGTTTTCCTGATTTTATGAATGCCTTGAGCCGAAAAGCTCATCTCGGTTTCTTCAATTCCGATGAGACAGCAAACGTCGTCGCCATCTTCGGAAAACGGCAGTGTTTCTTCTTCGATTCGTAATCCTTCGGCTGTGTAGTTTGGGCGAAGTACGCTTTCCAGAG
Source organism: Pyrinomonadaceae bacterium (assembly GCA_035575965.1). GTDB lineage: Bacteria > Acidobacteriota > Blastocatellia > Pyrinomonadales > Pyrinomonadaceae. The sequence goes on from DATLXD010000200.1 coordinate 7,047, forward strand.
AGCCGTCAGACCCGAATGTTCTTTTCTCAACCAGTCTTCCGTCACCGTCGTATTCAAAGACTGTCTTAAAAGTCTGTGATTCATTCGCGTCAAAATTCACCTGTTCGACGAGTTTCCCCATCGAATCATAAGTCCAGGCGGTTTTAAAGAACATTGAACTGTCAGAATTGAAATACGCTTCCTGGATTTTATTGCCCGCTTCGTCATAGCATGCGAATCGTAGAGTTTGAAACTCTTCTGAAACATCTTTATCTTTTCCCGTGAGAGTTACAGTTCTCGCGTATAGCTCCCTCACTAAACCGTGCAGAGAATCCTTTGCTTTAACCGTCGCCATCGAGTAACCTCTTAATCTACATAATTTGTATAATCTGTTCGTCTATTGTTTATAAATAATGTTTTTGAATCATATTTCTCAAACGACTGTTACGCAAAACCATTTTTATTTGATTTACTTTGCTTGAAAAACCAGAAAATAATCCATTCCGTCGGGTTTAACGAAGTCGTAATCTTCGACTAGCGCAAACCCTGCGCGTTTTGCTTCTTCGACAACTTTTTCTTTATCAATTCCATGGTCGTCGCCCTTGCCGTTTTTATCGATAATTCCGAGCCGCGCATCTCGTCGCAAAGATTTACGAATGTTTGCGAGGACTTTTACCGGCTGACCGATTTCATGATAAGTCTTCAAAATCAATACCGCATCAACCGAATTTTCCGCGAGTTTTGGATTGTCTTCCGTTCCAAAAACCGTCTGGATATTCAAGAAGTTTTCTTTTTTGGCGCGATTGTTGATGTAATCTATATATTCCTGATTTATTTCAACTGCAAAAACTTTGCCTTTTTCGCCGACTCTTTTCGCGGCGCGAGTCGTGAACCAACCTGAACCTGCGCCGATGTCAGCGACATTTTTCCCATCGGTGATTTTCAAAATATCCATTACGCGGTCGATTTGCAGATTTTTGGCGCGGTTCTCATCTTCAAAAATTGATAGGTCTCCGCGATACGGCTCGCTGACCGGACGATTGATGTTGCCGTCAATTTTCGGTGGAGCGGTCGGCGAAGCGGCTGGTATCTTCGGCGCGGTTTCAACCTGCGACAAGCCAGCGCGATGACAGCCCGAAAACGACAAAACGGCAAATGTAGTCGGCAATACAAATTTTGCTAAAACAAGACCAAACGCAATTTTTTTCATAAACTTATTGATGAAGAACTGCCGGAATAGTTTGCAAGCAATTCCCCAACCGGATTTTCCGAGATTTCATCAATCAAACCGATGCTCAATGCTTCGAATGAATCAACTCGCTTTGCTGTCAGAAACATTTCCAGTGCTTTTGCTTCGCCGACCAGACGCGGCAAACGCTGTGTTCCGCCCCAGCCGGTGATAATTCCCAAACTCACGCCCGGATGCGAAAAAATCGCGTTCGGCGAAGCGATTCTTTTGTCGCAAGCTAAAGCCAAATCAAGCGCGCCGCCAAAACAAAAACCGTTTATTGCCGCAATCGTTTTCTTCTCCGACGCATTTATTTTGTTCATTAAATTTTGCCCACGCAAAGCAAATTCACCAGCCGTGTCTTTTTTAACTTCGGCAATCTCGCGCAAATCCGCGCCAGATGCGAAAACGTCTTCTTTCCCTGTAAAAATTATCTTTTCGATTGTCGGATTTCCAGAAACTTCGTCTAAAACCTCGTGCAATTCATCCAGAACAAAAATTGAAAGCGGACTGCGTATTTCAGGACGATTAAATTGAATGATAAGTGCTTTACCGAAGTTTTTAACAATTACAGCGTTAGACATTTTTGTTTCCCGAATCAATAATAAAATTATGTTTAGAACAAATAAAGCTCATCCGTGGCACGGCATTCCGATTGGGGACAATGTTCCAGAGGAAGTAACGGTTTTTATCGAAATCGTTCCGCGCGACACGGTTAAATATGAAGTTGACAAGGAAACGGGTTATTTGAAAATCGACCGCCCGCAGCAGTATTCAAACGTCGTTCCGGCAAATTACGGTTTCGTGCCGCAAACTTACTGCGACGAGCGCGTGGCACAACTCGCCCGCGAAAAATCCGGCAAGGAAATTATGCAGGGCGACGGCGACCCGCTCGATATTCTCGTGTTGACCGAGCATCACATTCCGCGCGGCGATATTATTCTAAAAGCCACACCGATCGGCGGATTTTGCCTTATTGACGACGGCGAAGCAGACGATAAAATTATCGCTATCTTGAAAGGCGATAAGGTTTTTCAGCAATACGGTGAAGTTACCGAATTGCCCAAAGGCATTCTCGAACGATTCGAGCATTATTTTCTGACTTATAAAAATCATCCGGGCGAATCAAGCAGATGCGAAATCGCCTCAAGTTACGGGCGCGAGGAATCCTTTGAGGTAATCAAAGCGGCAATGGCGGATTATGCTGATTTAGCGGCGAAATTGAAATGAGAAATCAGCCGCGAAAAAGCGCAAAAGACGCAAAAATTGTTTTTAATTAATGTTATGTTTCAAATTTTTTTGAAGATTTTACCTGCATGCTTGGCTAATCAAATTCCGCTTGGCAAAACAAACGCGCCGATGTGCGGATTGCTGGTATTCAAACTTGTCTGCAAAACTAAAATCAAGCTGTCGCGCAAGTTTTCCGGCGTAACAATCGCGTCGAGCAGCCCACGCGCCGCCGCGTGTTTTGCGTCAAGCTCGCGGTCGTAAGTTTCCCGCACCTTTTCCATCTCGGCTTTCGTTTGCTCGTCAGTTTCTTTGCCTTCTTTTTTGAGTTTTTCAATCTGTGTTCCGAAAATCGCCTGCGCCGCGCTGTCGCCTTCCATCACACCCATTCTGCCGGTCGGAAGACTAAAAATAAAATCCGGGTCAAAGCCTTGTCCAGCCATCGCGTAATAACCCGCGCCGGAAGCGTGATTGACGGTCAAAACGAGTTTCGGAACGGTTGCCGTCGCCATTGCTTCGACAAATAGTGCTCCTGCTCTGATAATTCCCGAATGCTCGGCTTCCGCGCCGACCATAAAACCGGAAACGTCTTGAACAAAAAGCAGCGGCGTCGAATGACGATTGCAATTTTCGATAAAGTAAGCCGTCTTTTCCGCCGATTCGGTATAAACGATGCCGCCGAATCTTGGCGGTTTGCCCTGTTTTCCGCGCACCATTCCGCGTGAATTCGCAATTACGCCGACAAGTATTCCGCCGATTCGCGCCGTCGCGCAAATCATTTCCTTCGCATAGTCGGCTTGAAATTCGTCGAGTTCGCCGTCGTCCAAAAAGCAATTCAAAACCTCGCGCATATCATACGGAGCGCGATGGTCTTCGGGCAGAAGTTCGTAAAGTTTCTCCGGTTTGTTTTTTGGTTTTTTCGCTTCGGTAATCGAAACCCTGGTTTCTTCTTTTTTCGGCAATTCCGAAACTAATTGACGGATTTTTTCCAAACATTCCGTCTCGTCTTTCGTGCGAAAATGCGCCACGCCGCTAATCGCATTGTGCGTCATCGCGCCGCCGAGCGTTTCATTATCAATCGTCTGTCCGGTCGCGCCTTTAACGAGATTTGCGCCGCCGAGTCCCATAAACGAAGTGCCTTCTACCATCAAAATTACGTCGGACAGTGCAGGCAGATACGCGCCGCCGGCGACGCACATTCCCATCACGGCGGAAATCTGCGGAACTTTCAAATACCGCCGCATAATCGAATTGTAATAAAAAATCCGCGCCGCGCCGTATTGACCGGGAAACACGCCGCCCTGATACGGCAAATTCACGCCTGCCGAATCAACCAGATAAATAATCGGCACGCGGTTTCGCATCGCAATTTCCTGCGCCCGCAAAATTTTCTTTATCGTTTCTGGATACCACGCGCCCGCTTTTATCGTCGCGTCGTTTGCCACGACAACGCACTCGCGTCCGTGAATTTTGCCGATTGACGTAACAACGGCGGCGGCAGGTGCTTGACCTTTGTATTCATCGTAAGCGACGAGCAAGCCGATTTCCTGCTGAAAAGAATTTTTATCAAACAGCAAATCAATCCGCTCACGCGCCGTCAGTTTTCCCTGCTTATGAATCTTCTCGATTTTTTCCGCGCCGCCGCCGAGTTTGAGTTTGCGTTCGAGGCGCAGAAATTCTTCGCTGAGTTCAAGCAGACGTGATTTTTTTTCGGATGTTTTCATTCAATCAACACTAAATTTAATTCTGAGATTTTTTCCAACTTTCAAATTTGACTGCTGTTTCCAATTCCGACGCAGTTATTATTCTTAATGATTTCCGATCTTCAAAATAAATAATATCAATCCATTCATCGCCCTCTTTTTTATTTTCAATAATCGCTCGTTTCTTACTAATCTCTAAAATCTTAAAAGCATCTCTAATTCTTGAATTAAATTCATTTGTTGTTTCTTTTGCAGTATCGTGAGAACTTCCACCGATTGAAACACTTTTCCAATCATTAGTCCGATAAGCTGTTACCCAAGTTTCACCTTCATACTGATTTGTGCCGCCGCAACCTTGTCCGACAAATTGATAACCTTTCCAATTCTCTTTTGTAATAATTTCAAATACTGAGCTAGATTTAACACGCGGCAAATTAACTGAAACTTCGTCCGAATATTTCAGTGAGCCATTTGATAGAAAAACACTCGCCAAACCAAGCGCGAATGTCATCAGCATAATTCTGAATTGAGAGTAAAATCTTTTCATTTTTCTTTCTCCAAGACATCAAAAATCTATATTTTTCTGATTAAAGATTTGAGTTAATTAAACAGGCGGCTTTAACAATTTCAAATTTCTAATAAACTGAAAATCTTTCAGATTGTAAGTAATCAAAATTAAATCGTAATGCAAAGCAGTCGCGGCGATAATCGCATCGGCTAACAACAAGCCGCGAGTATTTGAGTAAGTGTCAATCAACTCGATAGATTTTTGAGCTATATCATTCGTCAAAGAATAAAATTTGAGATTTTGCAAACTTCCTTTGATGCGCTTTTTGTCGGAATTGGAAATCGAACCTTGAATACATTCGATATAAACGATTGTTTCGATTCCGGTTTCGAGATTGTCAACAAAATTCTTGACATCGACGTTCCCGTAAAAAATCTTCGATAAAACATTCGTATCGAGCAGATGTTCAGCCATTTCTCAAATTGCTTTTTCGGCGCAGACTTTTCGTTAAATCTTCTTCATTTTCGTCGCGTTTTGCCCAAATCCCTAAAACGTCGTCGAACGCGCTTTGCTTTTTATTTATTTCTTCTAAATCACGAAGTAATTTTTCAGCGATTTTTTTATCTTCGACGCGAAAAGAACGATTGATTTTAAGCGGTATTTCGATAGTTAGACTTCCCATAAAAACCTCGACTCGAATTATAACACTTTATTTTTCCCGAATAATAAATGTCGGCACCATTCCGCCGCCGCTCGACACATTTGCTAATTCCGATGAGGAAAGCCGCGTAAATGCCGAGCCGACTTTTCCATTATAGAGAAGCGGGTCGAGGTCGACGAGCTGCTCAATCATTTGCCAATTGCCCGCGTCGTCGAGCATCGGAAACATTTCCTTTGAAGTCTGCACGCGCTCCTGCACCAGATAATCGCCGTCTGCAAGCGCAACTTTTATCGCCGCATCCCATTCTTCTTTGGGTGAAGCCCAGCCGATATAAATGCCGTGTCCGCCGTAATCGTCGTTCGGCTTCAAAACCAATTTGCTTTTGTTAGCGCGTGTCCATTCGACCAAATCAATTCGCTCGCCTTTGTTTTCGGTCTGCTCGTCGCGGAATTTGCGCGTCCAAGGAATGTGCGCGTTTATCGCGTTTAATTCGGCTTCATTGAAAAGATGGGCG
>DATLXD010000201.1:0-6555 GCA_035575965.1 Pyrinomonadaceae bacterium
GTGATGACGAATGATAAAGGTATCGCAGTTAAAGTAATAAAAGTCGTGCGGAAATTCAACAGAAATAAAAACAAAACAATGATAACCAGAATCGCGCCGTCGCGCAGGGCTTCGACGACGTTTGAAATCGAGGTGTCAATAAAATTCGCCTGCCGGAAAAGATTGGCGTTGATTTCTACATCTTCCGGCAGAGAGACTTGCAGTTCCTTGAGCGCGTCGTCAATCTTTCGAGTTAGTTCGAGCGTTGACGCGCCGGGTTGTTTTTGAATCGACATTATCACGGCGGGCGTTCCGTTACTTCCGGCATCGCCGCGCTTTTGCTTCGCGCCAAATTCGACATCCGCCACATCGCCGACTTTTATCGCCGTGTTATTGCGATAGGCAACGACCGTGTTTTTCAGTTCGTCAGCCGAGTAAAATCGCCCTAAATTTCTAACCAGATATTCCTGACTTTGCGCGTTCACAAAACCGCCGGTCGAGTTGGTGTTTGATTTTTCGAGCGCGGCGGTTACTTGTTCGAGGGTTACACCGAACTGCTTGAGCTTTTCCGGCGTAACCAGAATCTGATACTGCTTGACGCCGCCGCCGATATTGATTACCTGCGCCACGCCGCCAATTGTTAAAAGACGCGGGCGAATCGTCCAATCAGCCAGAGTGCGAACGTCGAGCGGATTGGTTTTACCTGATTTTGAGCGAATCGAAACGAGCAGAATTTCGCCCATAATCGAAGAAATCGGCGCGAGATTCGGTGCTATGTTGGCGGGAAGCTGTTCTTGTGCCTGCGAGAGCTTTTCAGCGACCAGTTGGCGGTTGCGGTAAACATCCGTTCCCCAATCGAATTCGACATAAATGATCGATAAACCGATGCCGCTTTGCGAGCGGACTCGCGTAACTCCGGGAACGCCGTTCATCGCCGTTTCAATCGGAAACGAAACGAGCGTTTCAACCTCTTCCGGCGCGAGACCTTCGGCTTCGCTCATAATCGTGACGGTCGGTTTGTTGAGGTCGGGCAAAACGTCAACCGGCAGATTGAGTGCGGTATAAGTTCCCCAAACGAGCAGCAGAGCCGCCATCGCTACGACGATAAGTCGGTTTTGAAGAGACCATTTGATAATTGCGTTCAGCATTAAAAATTTAGTTTGCCAAAAGCGCGGGCGAGCCGTCTGCGCTCCCGTCATTTTATTGAACGATGATTTTTCCCTGCATCATATCCATTCCGCAAGCAAACGAGATTTCGCCCGATTCCAAAGGCGAGATTTCAACCAGAACGGTTTCGCCGACGGGGAGTTGTTTTTTAATATTTAACTTCGAGAAAACGACTTCGCCGCCGCAGTTGTTTGCATCTGTGCGTGTGAAGGCGAGTTTGACGGGCTGACCTTTTTTGACCGGAATTGACGAAGGCTCGTAACCGCCGCTTGATACCGTAACTTTGATTGCGCCCGTGAAATCACTCGTTTTATTTTCACTCATATTTTTGTTTCTTTCCGCTGAATTCACGACGAACGGCACGGTAATCACTTTTCCGCCGCGCTGAAACTGCGCCCAGGCTTTATACAAACCGGAACGCGGAAACGCTGTGTGTGCTGCCACTTCCGACGCGCTCGGCTTGGTCGTCGCGCCTTCCATCGTCGAATGCTTGTGTTCGCCGCTTGAATGGTCGTCCGTCTTCATCCCGTCGTGTTCGCCTTTGGACATCGGGTGCGCGTGGACGAAATCCTTCATATCCTCGCTGATAATGACAAAGTGCGCCAGCTCACCCAAATAGTTCTGCAAATCCGCGGCGGGCTTGCCGCTCGCCGCGTCAAAGGCTTGAAAGTTCAGCGTTAATTCATTTCCGGCTTTTAATTCGCCTTCCGGCTTCATCACGACGCGCAAGCCGTCAACGACTTTTTCAAACTTTTCGTCCGCGACCATCGGAACACGAGCGCGTTCCTGTCCGGCGACTTTGACATCAACCTGCTCGACTACCTGCGCGGCGTCTTTCGGTGTAAAATCGGCATAAAGTTTATACTCGCCGCCGTTCGGGAAAGTCGTCTGCACCCGATATGAGCCGTCAGATTCCGTCTGCTCCGGGTGAATATGATAAAACTCGGCTAAATCTTTCGAGACAACGAGCAGGTGCATCGGTTTTTCGTGAACCGTTTGCAAATCTTTTACAATTGCGCCTTGTTTGTCCTTCACCGTGAAGGACAGGGTTGCCGGCTGATTAGCTTGAATCTGTGCCGGTTCGGATTTGAATTCGATGCTGAATGCCTTCGCGGAATCAGTTGTCACAGGCACATTATTCGCGCTCGTTTGATTGACGTTTTGAATCGTATTTGTTGCAACGCTCTGTCCCGCGCCGCAAGCCGTCAATAAAACCAACACCGGGGAAATAATAATTGCCGATAAAGTCAGTAATTTTCTCATAGTAATTTTCTTATGCTCCAAGCTGTGTCGAACGCAGTTGATAGATGCCTTCGGTAACAACTCTTTCGCCTTCTTTGAGTCCTGATTTAATTTCGTAATAATCCGCGCCTTCCGCACTGAGCGCGACGGCGCGTTTTTCAAAAGTTTCGCCGCCGTCGAAAACAAACACGAAGGTTTGTCCCTGTTCATTGACGACCGCCGCCTTTGGCACGGCTAAAACTTCGCGCTCGCCGCTTGTGTCAACCGTTAGCTCGACAAACATTCCATCCTTCAAACGACCGAGCGGATTTTTCACCTCATAAATTACGGAAATGGTGCGCGTCTGCTCATTAACTGTTTGACCGATGGAAGCGAGCCTGCCGTCGCCCTCCGCCGTGTCGATGTTATAAACTTCGCCCGAAAGCGCGGCATTGGTAAAACTCGCCCGTGTCGATTCGCGCACGACGGGCAAATCACGCTCGAAAACCTGCGCTTCAATCAGCACGGTTGAAAGATTGACGATTGACGCGATTTCTGCGCCGGTTTCGACCACTTGCCCGCTCGTCGCCTTGATTTCATTGATGATGCCGGTAACGGGCGCGGTCAAAGGAAAGTTGCGCGTCGGTTGATTGACACGCGGCGAGCGAAAAACGCTTTGTCCGGCGTTTGTTTGTTTGATTTGATTATCCAAAAGTCGGACTTGCTGCTCGGCGGAAGCGACTTCCTGTTCAGCAACTTTGACTGCCGTTTGAGCTTCCTCGACTCGTTTTTTCGGAACTGCGCCGACTTCCACCAGATTCTCTGAACGCCGCAATTCGCGTTGCGCCTGCGCGAGCTGTGTTCTGGCTTGACTGGCTTTGGCGCGTTTCTCGGCTTGCTGCGATTGAAGTTGCAAAACCGTGTTTTTGATTTCCAGACGACGCGCTTCGATTTCGCGCTGCTGCGCTTCAACTTCGAGGCGCTGCGATTCAAGTTCGGTCTGACCGGAAACGTCCAAAACCTGCTCGACATATCCGATTTGCTCGCCGCGCCCGACGGCTGAACCGAGCGTTAACCCTCCGCGCAAAATGATTCTTCCCGCCACCGGCGGAACGACAACCGCACGCGAATCAGGACGCGAGCGAACAACGCCTGTTGTTTTTAAGCCGCTCGTAATTTTTCTGGTTGAAACCGGCTCGGTTTTAATACCGAAAAGCAGTTGCGATTCTTTCGGCACAGTCAAATTCATTTGCGTTTCCAATGCATTAGTCGTTTCGGTCGGCGCGTTCAAAGGAATTTCGGCGGCACCTCGCATTTCACGCGGAGGCATAAAATACGCCAGAGCAACTGTGCCGAGCGCGAAAATCAAAACGATAGCAGCGGCAACCGGAGCGAATTTTTTGTAATTGATTTTGCCTTCGTCTTTGCGCCGCGCGGCATAAAAAACCGCGCCGAGCGAGGCGAGCGTCAACAAACTCAGAACTGCTAAACCAATCCAAAACGAAGTGTGAACCGGCGCACGCGAAACCGTTACGGGAAAATCGGCTGAAAAATTTCGCTTATCTTCGGTCGCAATATTAAAGACGATTTTATAATCGCCCGTGCCGTCAAAAACATATGACGTTCGGTAATTGCCGTCTGCTTCAGCCGTAACGGAAAGATTTTCCGCCGTCGGCGTTCCGTCGGCTTGCATGATGGTTGACGAAACAATCGCTTTTTCAAGCGGCACGGGTTCGCCGCCGCCGAAACCGCCTTCGACTTTTTCCGTCAGTCTTATTAGAAAACGTTCCGTTTCACCCGTGCGCGGGTCGCCCGGCGAACGCTTCAGGATAAGGTTAAACTGCCCGCTTTGGTTTTGAATATTGCGCTCCGCCGTAACGATTGAAGCGGTCGCGGCTGTTGTCGGCGCGGCGGTTGTTTTATTGTCTTTTGAATGGTCTTCACCTTCGTGCGCGGAAACAGTGAATAGTGAATAGTGAATAGTGAATAGTGAAAGCAAAAGCGTGAACGCTTTGATTTTACTAACCACTAACCACTTGCCACTTACCACTGACTTTGACCTTTGACCTTTGACCTTTGAACTCATCTTTAGTGCGTGTGCGCCGCGCCGTAAAGCGTCTGCATCGTTATCGCGTCCACACGAACTGCTTGGGCAATCGCTTTCGCCGTCGCGTCGTCAACACCATTCGCTTTTAAATCCCCGCCGATTTGCAACTTATCGTCGTGTCCTTTTCCCGCAAATTGCGCGATAAACGGATTTGGCAATCCATCGCCGCGAACTTCTTTGATAACCGGATTGCCATTCTTACTTTCATAAACAATCACCAATTCCTTATCGTTTGCTTTGACAATCGTCGCCGCGCCGATTTGTTTTCGCGCACCGCCGGCTGTCGAAAAAGCCGGATAAGAATGATGGTCGGTATTGGAAACTTTCGCGCCCGTGTCTTTTTCAATACCGGCGATTTGGTCTTTCGTTAAATCCTTGTGCTGCTTGGTAAAACTCTGCGCGTCGGGAAAAACCGCTTTGACGGAAGCCGGAGTTTCGTCATCCGTTTTGCTGTGGGCTGTAGTCGCGGTATTTGCTGCGCCGGTGTTCGACGTTTTTTGGTTGGCGTTAGTCGTGGTTGTCGCTGTGTTTGAACCGGACGAGCAAGCCGCAGCCAAACCCACGACGAAACTTAAAGCGATAATCGTTAAAAACTTAAAATTTTTCATTACCTTTTTCATCTATTGTTCTTTTTTTATTTCGTTGTTGGACAAAATGCTTTTCTTCGGAAATTCAACCTTTTCGATTGATTTCAAAAACTTCTCGCGGTCAATCTGTGCCGGAACTAATTTTTTGTCAGGCAAAACTGATTCGGACACCGGCGCAAAACCTGAAACGGGGAGCGTTGTGCCGAGTGCTGCTTCGAGTTCGGCGAGAGCCGCGTAATAATCGCGCAAGCTCCGGTTATAGCCCGTGACGTTTTCCGTCAAGCGGCGTTGTTCGTTGACTACTTCAAAAACAGAAAATTCACCGAAACCGTAAGCCGAACGGACGGTTTGCAGATTAGCCTCAGCGCGTGGCAAAATCTGCGTCGAATAGATGACTAACGCTTCCGCCGCCGCGCGGTATTTGCGAAAAGCAACGGCGACGGCGCGCTTGATAATCGTTTCCAAAAACTCTCTCGTGCGCGTGGCTTGAATCCGCTCGCCCGTCGCCGAAGCGATGCCGCCTTGATTGCGGTTGAAAATCGGAATATCAACCGAAACGCCGAAGGTTAATTCGTTATCCCGATTAACCGTGTTTCCGCCGATTGTCGCCGGAAAATCGATGATTTGTTTGTTGCGCGAGTATTTGACCGAAACCGCGACATTCGGAACGGCATTCGCTTTCGCCAAATCTATACGAGCAATTCCCAATTCTTCGCCGAGCCGTGCGGATTGCAGGTCGGCGCGTTCTTTCAAAGCGAGTTCGGTTAATTCGTTTAATCCGAGGTCGAGACGCGGCGGGCGTTCGGATTGCGGCACGAGTTTGATTGGTTCGGACAGTGCCGCGCCGGTCAGAGTTTTCAGTTCTAAGAGCTGTGTTTCGAGTTCGCTTTTCGCCTGAATCAACTGAACTCGCAAACGGTCGGCTTCGACTTTGACCAAATTGACATCGAGCGGCGCGACATCGCCTTCTTTCAAACGCGCTTCGCTGACACGCACAATTTCCTCGTCTGCGCTAATCAATTTTTCCAGCACGTCGAGTTGCCGGGCGGCGGCGAGCGCGTTCGTATAAGCAGTGCGAATTTCGACAGCTAATTGCCTTTCGATTGCCAGAACTTCGTGGCGAATCTGTTGAAATTCGAGTTCGGCGACCGCGACTCGGCGGTTGCGCTTTCCGCCAGGTTCAAAAGTCTGCGATACACCAACCGAAAAATTGCTTTCCGCTTCCCCGCCTAAAAAACGGGGCGTTCCATATTCGGCATCGAGCGTCGGATTCGGTCTCAGCCGCGATTGTCGAAGTCGTCCTTCGGCAATCGCCAGACGCTGACGCGCCGCGAGCAAATCGCTGCGGCGACCGTTGCCGAGTTCGACAAGTTTTTCGATTGTCGAGCCTTCCTGTCCGACAAATTCCGCCGAAATCAGTTTCACTGTCGTCTGCACCGGAGTCGGCGCGGGTTGTTGCGAAAATGCGGTGGAGGAAAATGCAAAAATTGTTAC